>NZ_JBEZNQ010000097.1:0-25342 GCF_040653315.1 Streptomyces sp. NPDC047981
GGCCGGTGCCCTGGCCGTGCGGGGGCGGCGGCGCGGGCTGCCAGCCCGGCCCCCGGAAGACCCGCCCGGCGCGCTCGCGCCAGCTGGTCGCGGCGCGGACGTCGCGGGCGATGGAGGCGTACTCGTGGGTGGCGACGCGCAGCGGGTTGTAGGTCTCGATGTTCTTGGTGAGTCCGAAGACGGGCCGCTCGGTCTCGCCGACCCAGGAGCCGAACATCCGGTCCCAGACGATGAGGATCCCGCCGAAGTTCCGGTCCAGGTAGCCGCCCTGGGAGGCGTGGTGGACGCGGTGGTGCGAGGGCGTGTTGAGGACGTACTCGAAGGGCCGGGGCAGCTTGTCGATGCGCTCGGTGTGGATCCAGAACTGGTACACGAGGTTGACCGAGGAGCAGAAGGCCAGCGCGGCCGGGTGGACGCCGAGCGCGATCAACGGCAGGTAGAACGGCCACGAGGTGACGCTGGTCCAGGGCTGCCGGAGCGCGGTGGAGAGGTTGAACTTCCGGCTGCTGTGGTGCACGACGTGGCAGGCCCACAGGATCCGGATGACGTGGTGGCCGCGGTGCGACCAGTAGTAGAAGAAGTCCTGGGCGAGCAGCATCAGCGGGATGGTCCACCACAGGACGGGGACGCGGAGCGGGGTCAGCTCGTAGACCGCCATGTAGATCGCGACGACCGGGATCTTCCAGAGGAGGTCGAAGAAGAGGCTCCCGAGTCCCATGCCGATGCTGGTGGCGGCGTCCTTCGTCTCGTACCCGGCGGATTCCTCGTCGGGATGGAGCCGGTAGCTGACCATCTCCAGGACGGTGAGCAGGACGAACGCCGGTATGGACCAGAGCACGACATCGGGCAGGTTCGGCATGCCGACGACGGTAGAGGGGGAGGTCGGGGTGCGGCTAGACGCTGTTACCAACAAGTATGCGAGACGACTTGTCAGCAAGCTTTGGCACCTTCCGACAAGGGCGGTCGGCGTACGATCGGAGGGACGGCGGCCACTGGGGGAGGAACTCCGTTGCAGGGACTGGAAGTTGCTGTGGCGCGACTGGCGGGGGCGGTACTGGGCGCGGTCGTGAGATCCGTGGTGACGCCACGCAAGGGTGCCGGGCTCGTCGACTCCCCCGTCCGCCCGCTCCCCCGGCCCGCGAAGCCCGACCGTCTGGCGAAGGTCCTGGGCACGCGCCTGGCCTCGGGCTCGTACGCCGCGCTCCCCGAGCACGAACGCCTGGCGGCGGTCGACGGGGTACGGGACACCTTCGCGGCGGCGGGGCCGGTGGACGCGGAGCGGCTGTTCGCGGTGGGCCTGGACCCGGAGCGACTGCGCGGCGAACTGCCCGCGCCGGACGCGGGCCTGGCCGGGCGGACCCTGGAGCTGTACGACGACCTGCTCGGTCTCTGCTGCGGCCACCTCGTCGAGCAGCTCACGGCGGAGCCTTCGTTCGCGGCGCGGGCGGCGGTGGAACAGGTGCGGGTCTCGGGGCGGACGCGGGACGCGGTGGACGCGCTGCTCGCGGACCGCGCCTCCCCAGTGGCCGAGGCCCTCGCCTTCGAGCAGCGATACGCCGCCTACGTGGCGGCGACCCACGGGCGCCTGGAGCTCTTCGGCCTGACGCTGGGCCGCTCGGCACGCGAGTGGCCCCTGGACACCGCGTACATCAGCCTCGCGGTCAGCGGCGGCCCGGAGCGGGAGATCCCCGGGCTCCCGCACACCGGCACGACGGCCGTGACCGCGGAAGCGGCCTTCGCGACGACCGACCGGCTCCTGTTGCGGGGATCCGCCGGCTCCGGCAAGAGCACCCTCGTGCAGTGGCTGGCCCTCAACGCGGCCCGCCGGTCCTTCGCCGGCGACCTCGCGGACTGGAACCGGTGCGTGCCGTTCGTCCTGCGGCTGCGCGCCTTCACCACCGCCGACGCGCTGCCCGCGCCCGAGGAGTTCCTGCGCGCGAGCGGCGTGCCGCTGACCGCGCCGCCCGGCTGGACGGAGGACCTCCTGACCGGTGGACGGGCGCTGATCCTCGTGGACGGCGTGGACGAGGTCCCGGTACGGCTGCGCAACCGCACCGAGACATGGCTGCGCAACCTCGTCACCGCGTACCCGGAGGCCCGGTACGTGGTGACGACCCGACCGTCGGCCGTGCCCGAGGAGTGGCTGTCCCGCCAGGGATTCGCGGCGCACACCCTGCTGCCGATGGACGGCGACGACATCCGGGCGTTCGTCGCGCACTGGCACGACGCGGCCCGCCTGGAGTGCGCCTCGGACGAGGAACGGGCGCAGCTCGACACCTACGAGACCGCACTGCGGCAGGCCGTCGGCAGCCGCCGCGACCTGGCCCGGCTCGCCACCAACCCGCTGATGTGCGCCCTGCTCTGCGCCCTGAACCGGGACCGCCGGATGCAGCTGCCGCGGGCACGCAAGGAGCTGTACGACGCGGGGCTCGACATGCTGCTGGTGCGCCGGGACACCGAGCGGGAGATCTGCGGCGTCGAGGGCGTGGACCTGACGCGGGAGGAACAGACGTCGCTGCTGCAGCGGCTGGCGTACTGGCTGATCCGCAACGGCCAGGCGGAGGCGGAGCGAGCCGACGCGGAGGAGATGGTCGCGGAGTGGCTCACGGCGATGCCTCAGGTCCGGGGCGACGCGGCGCAGGTCTTCGCGCATCTGCTGATCCGCAGCGGCCTGCTGCGCGAGCCGGCTCCCGGCGCGGTGGGCTTCGTGCACCGCACGTTCCAGGACTACCTGGGCGCGAAGTCGGCGGTGGACGCCCGTGACCTCGGCGTGCTGGTCAAGAACGCCCACGACGACCAGTGGGACGACGTCGTCCAGATGGCCGTCGGCCACGCACGGCCGGAGGAGCGGGCCCAGCTGCTGAAGCAGTTGCTGAAGCGGGCCGACCGCGCGCCGAAGCTGCGCCACCGGCTCGTGCTGCTGGCCGCGGCCTGTCTGGAGCACGCGCCGGAACTGGACCCGGCGGTGAGGGAGCTGGTCGAGGTCCGCACCCGGGAGCTGCTCCCGCCGCGCGACCTCAACGCCGCCGAGGAACTGGCCAAGGTCGGCGAGCTGGTCCTGCCGCTGTTGCCGGGGCCGGCGGAGCTGGACAAGGAGAGCGCGTCGGCCGTGGTGCGGACGGCCGCGCTGATCAAGGGGGACACGGCGTTCGAGGTGGTGGCGCGGTTCAGGGAGGACAGTCGTCTCCTGGTGCCGTTCCAGGTGTCGCGGGCGTGGTCGTCGTTCGACACCGTGCGGTACGCCCGCGAGGTCCTCTCCGCGAGCCGGTGGGAGCAGGACTTCCTGCACGTGCAGTCGGCGGAGCAGCTCGCGGCGCTGAAGCTGTTGCCGAGAACCCACAGCGTCCATCTCGCGGGACCGTACGCGGACCTGTCGCCGCTTCACGTCGTCGAAGACCTTCAGCGCGTGTTCGTCTTCGAGAACACCGCCCTGACCGACCTCAGCCCTCTCCGGCATTTCACCGGTCTCCGGTACGTCGGCCTGAGCCGCAGCCCGCTCCTGGCGGACCTTTCGCCGCTGGCCCGGCCGGGACTCGAGTACCTGTCGCTGTACGAGCTGCACCCCGCGCTCTCCGTCGAGCCCCTGCGCGACATGCCGGACCTGTCCAGCTTCAGTCTCGGGCACCCCCTGCTCATCGAGAGCCTCGCCGAGCTGCCCCTCGGGTCCGCGCTCACGCACCTCGCTCTTGGCTCCCAGGCGCGCTACGTCGAGCTCGCCGGCATCGAGCGATGGCCCCAGCTGGTGAGCCTCTCCCTCTTCGGACAGGCGCAGCTGAAGCAGCTCGTCGCCATGGCGGAACCGCCGCGACTGGAGTCGTTGCAGCTGTCCGACCTGACCGGCCCCGATCTCGCCTCGCTCGCCGCCCTGCCGGACGTGCGCGCGCTGTACCTGTTCCGCTGCGAGATCCCTTCCCTCGCGCCCTTGCGCGACCACCCCGCGCTCGGCCTGATCCGGCTCTGGCAGTGCACGACGCCGGACGGCGCGCCGATCGACATCTCTCCTTTCGCGGACCGCGACGACCTCACGTTCACCGTGTCCCCCGAGACGCGACTGCTCGGCGAGGACCTGTTCGGGCCGGGCCGCGTCAGGCGGGACTAGGGCCCGCGAGCCCGGCATGATCCAAACGACAGGCCCTAGACCCCCGCCGCCCCCAGCAGCGAGCCCGCCCCGTAGGTCACCGCCATCGCGAGGGCGCCGCCGGCGGTGTTGCGGAGGATGGCTCGGGCGGGTGGGGAGGCGCCCAGGTGGGCGCTGGTCCAGCCGGTGAGGGCGAGGGCCGCGAGGACGGAGAGGACCGTGATCCAGAGGCGGTCGTCGGCGGGCGGGAGGACGATCGCGAACAGCGGGAGCAGAGCCCCGACCGTGAAGGCGAGGAAGCTGGCGACGGCCGCGTGCCAGGGGTTGGTGAGGCTGTCGGGGTCGATGCCGAGTTCGACGCGCGCGTGGGCGCGCAGGGCGTCGCGTTCGGTGAGCTGTTCCGCGGCCTCGCGGGCGATGTCCGCGCTGAGGCCGCGGCGGGCGAGGAGGTCGGTGAGTTCGGCGAGTTCGGCCTCGGGCCGTTCGCGCAGTTCGCGGCGTTCCTGAGCGAGCGCCGCCTGCTCCGAGTCGCGCTGGGTGGAGACCGACACGTACTCCCCCGCCGCCATCGACATCGAGCCCGCGAGCAGGCCCGCCAGGCCGGCGGTCAGGAGCGCGGCCTGCGACTGCGTCGCGCCCGCGACGCCCACGACGAGGCCCGCCGTGGAGACGATGCCGTCGTTGGCTCCGAGCACGGCGGCCCGGAGCCAGTTGAGACGGGCTCCGAGGCCGCCGCCGTGGGCCTCGGTGTGGGCGGGGGCGTCAGTCACCCGGGGAGGGTCTCACCCCGGCCGTCACCAGACCCGGACCGACCCGCCCGGGGCGAAGGCGGGGCTCGTGGCGGCCGGGGGGACCTCCTTCAGGGGCTCGGCGATCTCCTCGACGGACGGGCCGTGCACGGCCGCCAGGGAGTCGAGGAACGACAGGTCGAAGCCGTAGACGCGGGCCGCGTTGCCGCCGGCCATCGCCGCGACCTCCTCCCTCGGCAGCCCCGCGTAGGCGATGCGGAGGCCTTCGCGGGAGTACGGCGTCGTGCCCTCGTCGTGCGGGTAGTCGCTGCCCCACATGATCTTGTCGAGGCCGATCCGGTCGCGCAGCGGCACCTCGTGCGGGCGCATGAAGCTCGCGCCGACGAAGCAGTTGTCGCGCCAGACCTCGCTCGGCCCCTTGCCCATGGACTCCGCGAGGCCCGCGCCGAACTTCGACTCCGCCGTGGCAGCCCTGGCGGACGCCGCGACCAGCCGGCCGTGGTAGTAGTCCAACATCTCCAGGACGCCCGGGATCCAGCCCGAACCCTGCTCCGTCAGCACCAGCTTCAGCGACGGGTGGCGGCGGAACGCGCCGCCGAACACCAGGTGCCAGAGCGCCCGGTGGGAGAACCAGGTCGTCTCCACCATGAACACCGCGCGCGCCGCCGGTTCGTCGCCGAGCGGCGGCGAGGCGGAGCCGCCGTGGTGGTTGACCGGGACGTCCAGCTCGGCGCAGACCGCCCAGATCGGGTCGTACGTCTGCGAGTACAGCTCGGGGATCCCGCTGCCCGGCGGGGCGCCCGGCAGGAGGATGCCGCCGGTGAGGCCGGCCTCCTTGGTACGGCGGATCTCCTTCACCGCCTCGTCGACGTCGTTGAGCAGGATCTGCGCGACGCCCGCGCGGCGGCCCGGCGCGTCCGCGCAGAAGTCGGCGAGCCAGCGGTTGTGCGCGCGCAGCCCCGCCCAGCGCTGCTCGAACTCCTCGCGGGTCGGCGCGGGCGCCATCAGCGAGGCCGAGGGGAAGAACGGCGGGATGGTGTTGGGGAAGACGACCTCGGCGACGATGCCGTCCTCCTCCAGCTCGCGCAGCCGGCGGGCGGAGTTCCAGTTGCGGTCGGCGGTGTCGGCCAGCAGGTCCTCGTACGGGTTGACGTAGTCGGCCGCCCAGGCGTCGAAGGCGTCGTGGTGCTTCTTCTCCAGGTACGGCTTGTAGTCCAGGAGGTCGGCGCCCGCGTGGCAGTCCGCGGAGATGACCGTGTAGCGGTCCATGTGGTCCGCGTGGTCCAGGCGCTCCATCAGTTCACCCCCAGCACCGGGAAGTCGTGGTCCGTCAGCCAGTGGCGGCCGACCTCGCGCGAACGCGCCCAGGAGGCTTCGACCGCGGTCTGGTCGGGCGACTGACCGAGTTCGGCCGGGGTGGGGCCGATACGGCGGGCGAGCGGGGCGAGCGCCTCGGTGTCGAAGCCGAAGACCTCGGCCGCCGCGAGGCCCAGCATCCGCCGGGTCTCCTCCACGGGGATGTCGTGGAAGGTGTTCCGCAGCCACGCGCGCGTGTTGGGCCAGGTCCCCTCGGGGTGCGGGAAGTCCGAGCCCCACAGGATGTTGTCCACGCCGATCTCGTACCGCTGCGCCAGCTCGCGCCGCTTGGTGTTGGTGGCGCAGACGAAGACCTGGCGGTCCAGGTACTCGCTCGGCGGTCGCTTGAGTTCTGCGAACGGGGAGAGCTTCTTGCCGCCGTGGGCGCCGAGGTAGAGCCGGTCCATGAACCAGAGCAGGTTCGGCAGCCACCAGCAGCCGGACTCGGCCACACCGAACCTCAGCCCCGGGTGCCGCTCGAAGACCCCGGACCAGAGCAGGAACCACAGCGGCCTGGCCGGCCACCAGGTCACCTCGCTGACGTAGATGCCGAGATGGTCGCCGTACTCCTCGCGCGGGGCGGCGCCGGAGTGGGTGACCAGCGGCATCCCGGTCTCGGCCGCCGCCGCCCAGACCGGGTCGTACCGCCGGTCGTGGTAGGGTTCCTTGTCCACCCACATGGAGGGGATCATCAGCGCCCCGAGGCCGGACTCCTTGGCGCGGTGGATCTCGGCGACGACCTTCGACGGCTCGGCGGTGATCGGCAGCAGCGCCACCCCGCAGTGCCGTTCGGGGTTCTGGCCGACGAACTCGGCGAGCCAGCGGTTGTGCGCCTGCGCGCCCGCCATGCCGAGGTCCGGGTCCTGGTCGCCGGAGAGCCCGAGGCCGACGCCGAAGGGCGCGGCGGTCTGGCTGTCGACGGCGTCCGCGTCGGGGAAGACGACCTCGGCCGCCACCCCGTCGCCGTCGAGCTCCTTGAGCCGCTGGGCGGCGTCCCAGCCGCCCCGCAGCCCTTCCTCGTTGTCGCTGAACCACTTGTTCGCGAAGTCCTCGTTGCGCACCCCGAGCCGGGTCATGGCTTCCCGGCGGGCCTCGCGCCCGGCGAGGAACTCGTCGAAGTCGCGGTGGAAGCGGGGGTCGAGATAGGGCCGGTAGCGCTCGGTGGGCAATCCGGCGTGACAGTCGGAGGAGATGATCAGATACGGGTCCTCATAGCTCATGGTCCAAGCCCCTCGGAAGGCGTGTCAGACGTGTCGGACGTGTCAGGCCTGTCAGGCCTGACAGGCGAGTCGGTCGAGTCAGGCGAGTCAGGCGAGTCAGTCGAGGATGAAGCTCTCCAGGTAGGACGGGTTCGCGCGGTCGAGCATCGACTGCGAGCGCGCCCGGATCTGCCGGTCGCTGTGCTCGCTCGCGGGCAGCATCCAGAACCGGTCGGCCCTGATGCCGTCCACGACGTGCTCCGCGACCTCTTCGACGGGGGTGAAGGCGACCTCGTGTCCGGCCTCCTTCATCGCCGCCTCCCACTGGTCGAGGCTGCGGTACGGGCTCTTGCGCGGCCGCTCCTTGGCGTACCGCTCGGGCCGGTTGCGGTGCGACTCCCACAGCCCGGTGCGCAGCATGTGCGGGCCGGGGAAGAGCACGGACGCCCCCACGCGCGCGTGCTCGGCCCGCAGGTGGGCGTAGAGCGACTCGGTCATGGTGACGACGGCCGCCTTGGTGACGGCGTAGACGGAGGCGGTGGGCAGCGGGGCGATGCCGCCGTCGCCGGAGGAGGTGTTGACGACGTGTCCGGGCTCGCCGCCGGCGATCATGCGCGGGACGAAGGCCTGGATGCCGTGGAAGACGCCCCAGACGTTGACGGAGAACGCCCATTTCCAGTCGTTGGGCTCGTGCTCCCACATCCGGCCCTCGGCGCCCGAGCCGACGCCCGCGTTGTTGCAGAGGACGTGCACGGCGCCGAAGGTGTCGTACGCCGCGTCCGCGAGGGCGCGTACCGAATCCGCGTCGCTGACGTCGACGGTGCGGGCGAGGACCTGGGCGCCGCCCTCGACGAGCTCCTCGGCGGCCTTGGCGAGCGCGGCCTCCTCGACGTCGCCGAGGACGACGGAGAGTCCCTCGGAGGCGAACCGGCGGGCCATCGCGAGTCCGATGCCGCTCGCCGCGCCGGTGACGACCGCGACCTGCCCCTGGCGCAGCTCCATCACACGCTCCCTTCCGGCGGCCCGTCGAGGATCTGCTGCGGGTCGTCGTAGCGCTGGTGGATGTACGGCAGGAGCGCCTGGGCGCTCACCCGTTCCGCCACCCGGCCCTTCTGGTCGGTGGTCTTCTCACCGATCGTGATCTCGACGATCCGGCGGACGGGGAGGTCGGCGACGGGGTCGTACATCGACTCGCGCAGCACGATGTCGCCGGTGACCTGCTCCAGTCTGCGGACCTTCTCGTTGCGCAGGCAGTGGACGAGGACGGGGTCGCCGTCGAAGCCCGTGCCGTCCACGCCCGGCAGGAACTTGAAGTAGAAGTCGGTCTTCTCGGTGGGCTCGGGCAGCGGAAGCGGCCCGGAGACCGCGCCGCGCACCTCGACGAAGTCGATGCCGTGCCGGCCGAGGGCGGCGCGGACGACGAGTCCGTCGCGTTCGACGACGACCTGGCCGAGCTTCTTCGGCTCGCCGAAGACCTCGCGGCCGCCGATGAGGGCCCGCTCCAGGGTCATCGGCATGACCAGCGGGTACCAGCCCTCCTGGTCGCCGTGGGCGGCGGCCACGGCGACCGAGCCCGCGCCGAGGGGGTAGCCGGGCAGGTCGACCTGGGAGATGTTGGCCCGCACCAGGGGCCGCTCGGTGGGCTTGAGCGGCGGCGGCAGGACCGCCGCGACCACGTCCGGATCGGTCTCCCAGACGGCGACCACTCCGGTGGACCAGATGTCGGGAAGCTTGCTGCTCTTGGCGCGGGCTGCCGAGATCTCGGCGTCGGTGCGCGCCCCGTACCGTACTCGTGCCATGACGTACCGCCCTTCAAGGACTTCAGGGACTTCAGGGACTTCAGGGACCGTCGGCCTGTAACACAGTTACACCGGCGGCGATGAAGGGTAAAGAGCCGTGCACGCGGAAGAAGCGCGCGGAAGAGACGGACGGACGAAGGCGGACGGCAGCCACGGCGGAGGAACGGGGGAACGGATGGCGCGCAGCGCACTCACCCGCGAGGAGGTCCTGACGGCCGCCGCGGCGCTGGTGAAGCAGCACGGCCCGGACGCCCTCACCATGCGCAAGCTCGCGGCCGAGCTGGGCACGGCGGTGACCTCGATCTACTGGCACGTCGGCAACCGCGAGTCGCTCCTCGACGCGCTGGTCGAGCGGACGGTCGCCGATCTCTCGGCGATCGGCGCCCGCGGCCGCACCCCCGTCGAGCGGATCGTCTCGGTGGCCCGCGCGCTCCGCCGCGAGCTGCGGGACCGGCCGCACCTGGTGGCGATGGTCCACGAACGCGGCCTGACGGAGCGGATGTTCCTGCCCGCCCAGCGCGCGCTCGCCCACGAGGTGCACGCGGCCGGGCTGCGCGGCGCGCGGGCGGCGGAGGTGGTCAGGGCGGTCCAGGTCCAGGTCGTCGGTTACGTCCTGGTGGAGCGCAATCGCGAGCGGGCCCCGGTCCAGTCCCCCGCCGAGGAGGAGCTCTGGGAGGGCGCGACCGGCGACCCGGACGACCCCGCCCTGGCCCGCGCGCTGGCCCGCCCGGTCGACACCGAGCGTCTCTTCACCACCTCGGTACGGGCCCTGGTGGAGGGCCTGTTGGCCGCCCGCGACGCCGGTCCCGAGGGCCCTCGGGCGTCAACCTGACGGCGACTCCGAGGGGTGGGTGGGGCACCGGGGCACCGGGGTGTCGGTGGGGGCCCGTATTCTCAGTGACCATGCTCGACGACCGTACGACAGCAGCAGCGTGGCCGACCGCCTACCCGCAGGGGTACGCGGTCGTCGACGTGGAGACCACCGGACTCGCCCGCGACGACCGGATAGTGTCGGCTGCCGTCTACCGCCTGGACGCCCAGGGGAACGTCGAGGACCACTGGTACACGCTGGTGAACCCCGAGCGCGACCCGGGTCCGGTCTGGATCCACGGGCTGACCCGCGACCTGCTGGAGGGCGCGCCGCTCTTCCCCGAGATCGCCGCCGAGTTCTCCGCGCGGCTCGACGGCCGGGTCCTGGTGGCGCACAACGCGCTCTTCGACTGGTCGATGATCGCCCGCGAGTACGCGCGGGCCGACCGCACCGCGCCCGTACGGCAGCGGCTGTGCACCATCGCGCTGGCCAAGGAGCTGTCGCTCCCGCTGCCCAACCACAAGCTGGAGTCGCTGGCCGCGCACTTCGGTGTGGTCCAGCAGCGCGCGCACAACGCGCTGGACGACGCCCGGGTGCTCGCCGAGGCGTTCCGGCCGAGCCTGCACACGGCGGCCGAGCGGAACGTCCGGCTCCCGCTCCTGGAGTGCCGGCCGCTGACCGAGTGGGTCTCCACGCCCGCCCCGGCCCGGATCGGCCACCAGGCCTCGTACGCCGGGAACAGCTGGCGCCCCACGCGCAAGCGCCCGCCGTGCCCGTACCCGAACCCCGGACGCTACGAAGCGGACAAACCGCTCAAGCAGGGCATGCGGGTGGCGTTCTCCGGCGACACCTCCATCGACCGCGAGCTCCTGGAGGACCGCGCGGTCGAGGCGGGTCTCCATGTCGCCACCAGCGTCTCCCGGCTGACGAGCCTGCTGGTGACGAACGATCCGGACTCCGCCACCTCCAAGACGGTGAAGGCAAAGTCCTTCGGCACCCCGATCGTCGACGAGGCCGCCTTCACCCAGCTGCTGCGGGACGTGACCCCGGCAGACGGGTGACGCCCCGGGCGTGCCGCCCGCGGCTCGTCCGCCGCGGGCCGCACCCTGTGGCGCATGGCACGTTGCGAGGTCTGCGGAAACGACTACGGCATGTCCTTCGAGGTGCACGCGCAGGGCGCGGTGCACGTCTTCGACTGCTTCTCCTGCGCCATTCACCGCATGGCGCCCATCTGTGAGCACTGCCGGGTCCCGATCATCGGCCAGGGCGTCGAGGTCGAGGGGAACTGGTACTGCGGGGCCCACTGCGCCCGCGCGGAGGGAAAGGTGGGAATCGTCGACAGGGTGTGACCACAACCCCCGTGCGTGCACCCCATGACCACAGTTGTACGGTCATGGGGTGTACCGCTTCCTGTTGTCCCGGCAGTGGGTGATCCTCACCCTCGTCGCCCTCGTCCTCGTCCCGACGATGATCGAGCTGGGCTTCTGGCAGTTCCACCGGCACGAGCGCCGGGTCGCCCAGAACGCCCTGATCGCGGACAACCTCGAGGCGGAGCCCGTCGCCGTCGAGAAGCTCACCTCCCCCGGCCACACGGTCCCGCGCGCCGACTACTGGCGCACGGTCACCGCCACCGGCACCTTCGACGCCGCGCACGAGGTCGTCGTCCGCCGCCGCACGAACGCCGACGACCAGCAGGGCTACATGGTGCTCACCCCGCTGCTCCTGAAGGACGGCCGGGCCGTCGTCGTCAACCGCGGCTGGGTCCCCGCCGCCACGGACCAGAAGGCCTACCCCGAGGTACCGCCCGCGCCCAAGGGCGAGGTGACCGTGACCGGCCGGCTCAAGGCGGACGAGACGACCGGCGCCAGCGGCATCAAGGACCTGCGCGGCCTGCCGGACCGCCAGGTGATGCTGATCAACAGCGCCCAGCAGGCGGAGCTGTCCGGCCTCACCGTGCTCGGCGGCTACGTCGAGCAGACCGCCCCCGAGGCGCCCGGCGGCTCCCCCGAACTGGTCCCCGAGCCGGACCACGACTCGATCGGCGCGCACATGGCGTACGCCGTTCAGTGGTGGCTCTTCACGGCCGGCGTGCCCGTCGGCTGGGTGATCCTGGTGCGCCGCGAGAAGCGGGATCAGGAGGCCGCGGCCCGTACGGACGGCGGCGCGGGGGCTCCCGAACCCGAGCCGGCAGCGGTGTAGGCCACAGCGCCCCTCTGATTGACCGTCGTCCCGCGCGGGAACACGCCAAAGCGTGACGCAACGTATCGACGACTACGCCCTCATCGGCGATCTCCAGACCGCCGCGCTCGTCGGACGCGACGGGTCGATCGACTGGCTGTGTCTGCCGCGCTTCGACTCGGCCGCCTGCTTCGCCGCGATCCTCGGCGACCAGGAGAACGGCCACTGGCGGATCGCCCCCACCGGCGCCACGACCTGCACCACCCGCGGCTACGCGGGTGACTCGCTGGTCCTGGAGACGTACTGGGAGACCCGCACCGGCACCGTGAAGGTCGTCGACTTCATGCCGCAGCGCGACGCGTACCCCGATGTGATGCGGATCGTGGAGGGCGTCAGCGGCAGCGTCGAGATGAGCGGGGTGCTCAGGCTCCGCTTCGACTACGGCTCGATCGTGCCGTGGGTGCGGCGCAGCGACGGCCACCGGGTGGCCGTCGCGGGCCCCGACTCGGTCTGGCTGCGCAGCGAGCCGCCGGTGAAGACCTGGGGGCAGCAGTTCTCCACCTGCTCCTCCTTCACCGTGGACGCCGGCCAGAAGGTCGCGTTCGTCCTCACCTGGCACCCCTCGCACGAACCGCGCCCCGACCTGATCGACCCGTTCGGCGCCCTCGAGGAGTGTCTGACGGACTGGCGGGACTGGGCGGCGCGCTGCGCGTACGAGGGCCCCTACCGGCAGGCGGTGCTGCGCTCCCTGCTGACCCTGAAGGCGCTCACCTACGCGCCGACCGGCGGCATCATGGCCGCCGCGACCACCTCGCTGCCGGAGGAGCTGGGCGGCGTACGGAACTGGGACTACCGCTCCTGCTGGCTGCGCGACTCGACGCTCACGCTCGGCGCGCTCCTCTCGGCCGGCTACGTCGACGAGGCGGCGGCCTGGCGCGACTGGCTGCTGCGGGCGGTGGCGGGCGACCCGGCCGATCTCCAGATCATGTACGGGCCGGCCGGCGAGCGGCGGCTGCCGGAGATGGAGCTGCCCTGGCTGCGCGGCTACGCCGAGTCGGCGCCGGTCCGGGTCGGGAACGCGGCGGTGGAGCAGTTCCAGCTCGATGTGTACGGCGAGGTCATGGACTCGCTGCACATGGCGCGGCAGGCCGGCATCCCGCCCGGGGACCACGCCTGGAACCTCCAGCTGAGCCTGCTCGGCTTCCTGGAGTCGACCTGGCGGGACCCGGACGAGGGTCTGTGGGAGGTGCGCGGCGCGCGCCGCCACTTCGTGCACTCGAAGGTGATGGCCTGGGTGGCCGCCGACCGGGCGGTGCGCACGCTGGAGGCCGATCCCTCGCTGCGCGGCGATCCGGCACGCTGGCGGGCGATGCGGGACGAGATCCACGCGGAGGTCTGCGACAAGGGGTACGACCCCGCGCGCAACACCTTCACCCAGTCCTACGGCTCACGGGAGCTGGACGCGGCGACGCTCCTGATCCCCCGGGTCGGGTTCCTGCCGCCGGACGACCCCCGGGTGGTGGGGACGGTCGACGCGGTGCGGGCCGAGCTGACGCACGGCGGCTTCGTCCGCCGCTACAGCACCGAGGGCGGTTCGGTCGACGGCCTGCCCGGCGGCGAGGGAACGTTTCTCGTCTGCTCCTTCTGGATGGCGGACGCGCTGCGGATGACCGGCCGGGAGGCGGAGGCGCGGGAACTCTTCGAGCGGCTCCTTCAGCTCCGTAACGACGTCGGGCTGCTCGCGGAGGAGTACGACCCGGTGGCGCGGCGTCAGCTGGGCAACTTCCCGCAGGCGTTCAGCCACATCGGTCTGGTCGGGACCGCTCTCGCGCTGGCCGAGGAGGACCCGGCAGGATAGGGCCATGGATCTTGGACTGAAGGACCGTGTGTACGTGGTGACCGGCGGGACCCGGGGGCTCGGCCGTGCCTCGGCCGAGGCGCTGCTCGCCGAGGGCGCGAAGGTGCTGGTCACCGGGCGCGAGGAGAAGACGGTCGCCGAGGCGGTCGCGGAACTGGGCCCGGACGCGGCGGGGCTCGCGGCCGACAACGCGGACCCGGAGGCGCCCGCCCGGCTGATCGCGGAGGCGCGGGCCCGCTTCGGGCGCTTCGACGGCATCCTGGTGAGCGTGGGCGGCCCGGCCCCCGGCTTCGCCGCGGACAACACCGACGAGCAGTGGGCGGCCGCCTTCGACAGCGTCTTCCTCGGGGCCGTGCGGATGGCCAGGGCGGCGGCGGAGGCACTGGCCGAGGGCGGGGTCATCGGCTTCGTCCTGTCGGGCTCGGTCCACGAGCCGATCCCGGGCCTGACGATCTCCAACGGGCTGCGCCCGGGTCTCGCCGGATTCGCCAAGTCCCTCGCGGGCGACCTCGGCCCGCGGGGCATCCGGGTCGTCGGCGTGCTGCCGGGCCGGATCGACACCGACCGGGTGCGCCAACTGGACGCCCTGTCGGGCGACGCGGACGCGGCCCGCACGGCGAACGAGTCCCGCATCCCGCTGCGGCGCTACGGCAGCCCCGAGGAGTACGGCCGCACGGCGGCGTTCCTGCTGTCGCCGGCGGCCTCGTACGTGACGGGCGTGATGGTGTCGGTGGACGGCGGCGCGCGGCACGGCTTCTGACGGAGGGCGCGGGGCCTCACGTCACCCGGCGGGCCCGGTGCTTGACCGCGCGGAGGCGGGCCTCCGTCGGAAGCGCGGTCAGTCCCGCCGAGGTGCGGGCGTTGGCCAGGGCCTCGGTGCTCAGCGAGGTGAGGGCGGCGCCCGGGGAGGCGTACGGCTCCAGGAGCAGCCGCACGCGGGTGCGCGGAGCGGTGCGGCGGCCGGTCAGGGCGACCCTGGCCCGGGCCACGCCCTCCTGGGCCGTCGCGTCCGCCTCCAGGACGGCCTCCAGGGTCCGGCCCCGTACCGTCGCGCCCTCCCCGTCGCCCGTGTCGATGAGGATCTCGGTGAGGCGGGCGCGCCGGAACTGGGCGAGCAGCCACCACAGGGAGAGCAGGACCAGCACGCCGAGGACGGCGATCACCACCGGCCACCACCAGCCCTCGTCGCGCCACCGCAGCCGGTCCGCGCGGCTCAGCAGGACGTCGGAGGGGCCCGACCACGGCCACCAGGAGGGCACGGGCAGATCGAGCCCGGCGGCGAGGACCGCCCCGCCGAGGGCGACGAGCACCAGGCCGATCAGGCCGAGGACGATGCGGTTGACCCGGCGCAGGACGACGGTCATCGTCTGCCCCCCTTCTTCGGCGGGCGGCCCACCCGGACGGTCGGCGCGGGTGGCCGGGAGAGACCCAGGTCGTCGATGCCGGTGGCGAGGACGCTCTCCAGATCGGCACGGACCGCGTCGAGTTCACGGAAGTGGGAGACCGCCCGGACCGCCACCTTCTTGCGCCCCATCCGTACCCGCACGGACTGCACGCCCGACACCTCCATCGCCCGGTCGCGCAGCGTCAGCGCGGCGGCCTCGCGGTCGAGTCCTGCGCGTACGTCGGTGTGGTCGCGGCGCATCGGCAGGACGGAGCGCAGCCCCGGGGTGGCGGCCAGGATCAGCAGCCACAGCCCGAGCGCCACGGCGAGGGCCGCGCCGGTGAGCACCCAGGTGTTGTCGAGCGGCCGGGTCGCCAGGTCGTCGGCGAGTTCCTTGCGCCAGGCCATGGCCGTGCGGTCGGCCCGGACGGCGGCCACGTCGTAGAGCAGCAGGCCGGTGCCGGCCAGGAGGACGAGGGCGACGAGGGCCGCGGGGACGCGCCGCACCGCCCAGAAGCGGCGCGCGGCGGGCGCGGCGGGCGGGTCCCGCAGGACGGGTACGGGCTCGTCCTCGGCTCCGGTGCTGGGCTCGGTGTCCGTGGTCATCGCAGCCCCCGCCCGTCGGACTCGCGCGCCGTGCGCGGGGAGTGCAGCCGCTCGACGTGCACGGTCACCTCGGGGACCTCCATGCCCGCCAGCTCCCGTACCCGGCTCATCACCCGGCCCCGGACCGCGCCGCACTGCCGGCCGAGGTCGGAGGGGTAGGCCAGCTCCAGGGTGACCGAGACCCGCGCCGTGTCACGGAGCACGACGACCGAGGCGTGCGGGGCCGAGCCGCCCGGGGGCACCGCGTCGAGCGCCTCCCTCGCGGCCCGGGCGGCGATCTTCGCGACGACCCGGTCGGCGATCGTGGTCGCGCCGCGGCCGGCCGCACCCACCCGCTCGGCGGCCCGGTCGACCGCCCCGTCGACTGTCACCCCCGGTCACCGCCGCCGGTCGCCGCGCTCGCGACCCCGGAAGAAGTCGCCGGGTTCGAGGTCGCCCTCCACGAACCGCCCGACGACGAAGCCGACCGCGCCCAAGGCCGCGACCAGTACGAACGCCCCGAACCCGCCGAAGTATCCGGCGAATCCGAGGGCCATTCCGGCCACCAGGCCGACCACCGCCATGCTCATGCTGAGCCCTTTCCGCCGCGCAGCCAGCGGCTACTGGAGCCGTGACTCCGGCACCTCGTCCTCTTCGTCCGGCAGTTTCACGTCGCTCACGGCGATGTTGACCTCGACGACCTCCAGGCCGGTCATCCGCTCGACGGCGGCGATGACGTTCTCGCGCACGGCCCCGGCGACATCGCCGATGGACACGCCGTAGTCGACGACGATCTCCAGGTCGAGGGCGGTCTGCACCTCGCCGACCTCGGCCTTCACGCCTCGGGTGACGCCCGATTTGGTGCCGCCGCCACCGGGCACCCGGTCACGTACGGCGCCGAGGGTGCGGGAGAGGCCGCTGCCCATGGCGTG
Source organism: Streptomyces sp. NPDC047981 (assembly GCF_040653315.1). Lineage (NCBI taxonomy): Bacteria > Bacillati > Actinomycetota > Actinomycetes > Kitasatosporales > Streptomycetaceae > Streptomyces > Streptomyces sp. NPDC047981. The sequence goes on from NZ_JBEZNQ010000097.1 coordinate 16,930, forward strand.
GACGCCGACGACCTCGCGGGCCGCGAGACCGGCGATCTTCTCGACGACTCCGTCGGCGATGGTGGTCCGGCCGCGGGTGGCGGGATCGCCGCCGCCCCGCTTGATGACGGACGGTTCCTTGGGGTGTGCGGGGTCATTCATCACCGTTCATCCCTTCAGTGGGGATATGCCTACCTTTGCCCACATTAGGCTGGGGCGATGACGACGACACCTGGGGCGGGATGGGTGGGAACGGTACGTGAGCGGCTCGGGCCGGGGCGGCTGCTGCCGCTCGGGGAGGCCGCGGACGGCGCGTGGCTGGCGGAGCGCGCGGCCCGGACGGTCCTGCTGCGGGCGGCGGGGGCGGTCCCGGGCGTGGGGCCGGGGCCGCTGCGGGTGGGGCTCGGGGCGGCAGAGGCGGGCGCGCCGGCCAGCGCGGCGCCGTTCCCCGTACCGCCCGGCGGGCTGCCGCCCGGAGCGCTGCGGATCGCCGGGGAGTTCACGGCCCGGAGCCGGCGGATCGGGGAGCGGCCGCTGCCGGAGCTGGCCGAGGACGTGCGCGCGGCACTGTTCGCGGCGGCGGAGCGGGATCTCGGCCTGCTGGTCGAGGCCGTGGACCTGCGCGTGACCGGCCTGGCGGAGGACGAGCCGGATTCGGCGACCGCCACTCCCCCACCCGGGCGAATCTCGTCCCTGAAGGCCGAGGGCGACGAGGCCCGGAACCCCGCCGCCGAGCACAGCACCGTCGAGGTGGGCGCCGCGGAGGACCCCGTGGCGGTCGCGGCGCTCGGGGTGCCCGGGGTGGCGGGGCTTACGTCCGTCCTGGGCGCGCCGGTCCACCGCTCCCCGGGCGCGCTGCGCGTGGAGCTGGCGGTCGCCGCGGGGCACCGCGCCCTGGACGTGGCCCGCGCCGCCCGCACCCGGGCGGCCGGAGCGGCCCCCGGGGCGACGGCGGTCACGGTCCTGGTCGCGGACGTGCGCTGAGCCCCGCCGCGGGGGCATGGCGCGTCAGTCGCCGAGCCCCGCCAGGTCGCGCAGTCGGCGGGCCTGGGCGGCGCGCTCGGCGACGCGCTGGTCCTCGTACGAGCGGCCGGTGGCGCCCTGGAGCAGCGCCTTGGTCTCGATCACCGCGTCGCGCGGGGCGGAGAGCAGCGCGGCGGTCAAGTCCCGTACCGCACCGTCGAGTTCGTCGGTGGGCACGGCGATGTTGGCGAGGCCGATGCGCTCGGCCTCCTGCGCGTGGACGAAGCGGCCCGTGGCGCAGATCTCCAGCGCACGGGCGTAGCCGACAAGCGCCACGAGCGGGTGCGTGCCGGTGAGGTCGGGGACGAGCCCCAGGCTGGTCTCGCGCATGGCGAACTGCACGTCGTCGGCGACGACCCGCAGGTCGCAGCCGAGGGCGAGCTGGAATCCGGCTCCGATGGCGTGCCCCTGGACGGCCGCGATCGACACGATGTCGCTACGGCGCCACCAGGTGAACGCCTCCTGGTACTCGGCGATGACCGCGTCCAGGTCCTCGTCCGAACCCCGCGCCAGGTCCAGGAAGGACGGCTCTCCGTCGAAGCCCTCGGGCGTGAACGCCTGCCGGTCGAGCCCGGCGGAGAAGGACTTGCCCTCGCCGCGCAGCACCACGACCCGCACGCTGCCCGGCAGTGACCGGCCGGCCTCCGTCAACGCCCGCCACAGAGCGGGAGACTGGGCGTTGCGCTTCGCCGGATTGGTCAGCGTCACCGTGGCAACGGCGTCCTCGACGGTGAGCCGTACACCGTCCTTGTCGAACACGAGCACAGAGTCGAGCGAAGTCATGGGGCGCCTCCGGTTCCGGTGCAGCACTGCTAAGTGACTGCACAGTAACCACCCGGTCGACCGTGCGGGCGACCGGGTGGCCACCGCGAGAACCGATGGACCCGACGAACCGCGCCCAGTCAGGCCGAGGCGGCCTTCTTGCCCCGTGTCGCTCCGCCGCGTCCACGCAGCGTGACTCCGGATTCACTGAGCATCCGGTGGACGAATCCGTAGGAGCGGCCGGTTTCCTCGGCCAGCGCCCGGATGCTCGCACCGGAGTCGTACTTCTTCTTCAGGTCTGCCGCGAGCTTGTCGCGCGCGGCGCCGGTCACCCGGCTGCCCTTCTTCAGAGTCTCGGCCACCCGTGCCTCCTCATGGGAAGTGCGCTCTGGACTTCTCATGATCACCCCTCTCGGACGTCCTGGCCACCCATTCGACAAGGTCAGTGGCGGCAGGTTTGCGAGCCGACAGCGCGTCACCACGAGCGGAATCTACGATTCCGATCGTGGTGATCCATGCTCTGGGACACACGCGGGCGGGAAGTGCCAGGTCAGCGGCGCAAGGGGCGAAAAAGGACGGCGCGGCCCTGACGGAAGGATTCCGCAGAGAGCCGCGCCGGGGGGATGAGACGCCCTCACTCAGATGATGGATCACCCATGAGCCGAATGATCCATACCGAGATGATCAGGCGAGCGCCACGAGGTCCTTGTAGTCCGGGCCCCACAGGTCCTCGACGCCGTCCGGGAGCAGGATGATCCGCTCCGGCTCCAGCGCGTCGACCGCGCCCTCGTCGTGCGTGACGAGGACGACGGCGCCCTTGTAGGTGCGCAGCGCGCCGAGGATCTCCTCGCGGCTGGCCGGGTCGAGGTTGTTGGTGGGCTCGTCCAGGAGCAGCACGTTCGCCGAGGAGACGACCAGGGTGGCCAGGGCGAGCCGGGTCTTCTCGCCGCCGGAGAGCACGCCGGCCGGCTTGTCGACGTCGTCGCCGGAGAAGAGGAAGGAGCCGAGCGTCTTGCGCACCTCGACGAGGTCGAGGTCGGGCGCGGACGACCGCATGTTCTCCAGGACCGTGCGGTCCGGGTCGAGCGTCTCGTGCTCCTGGGCGTAGTAGCCGAGCTTGAGGCCGTGGCCCGGGGTCACCTCGCCGGTGTCCGCCTGCTCGGCGCCGGCGAGCAGGCGGAGGAGCGTGGTCTTGCCCGCGCCGTTGAGGCCGAGGATGACGACGCGCGAGCCCTTGTCGATCGCGAGATTCACATCGGTGAAGATCTCGAGCGAGCCGTACGACTTGGACAGGCCCTCCGCCGTCAGCGGGGTCTTGCCGCAGGGCGCGGGCTCGGGGAAGCGGAGCTTGGCGACCTTGTCGCCGACCCGGACCGCCTCCAGGCCCGAGAGCAGCCGCTCGGCGCGCTTGGCCATGTTCTGCGCGGCGACGGTCTTGGTGGCCTTGGCGCGCATCTTGTCGGCCTGCGAGTTGAGGGCGGCGGCCTTCTTCTCGGCGTTCTGGCGTTCGCGCTTGCGGCGCTTCTCGTCGGCCTCGCGCTGCTGCTGGTAGAGCTTCCAGCCCATGTTGTAGACGTCGATCGTGGAGCGGTTGGCGTCCAGGTAGAAGACCTTGTTCACGACGGTCTCGACGAGGTCGACGTCGTGGGAGATGACGATGAAGCCGCCGCGGTAGGTCTTGAGGTAGTCGCGCAGCCAGACGATGGAGTCGGCGTCGAGGTGGTTGGTGGGCTCGTCGAGGAGCAGCGTGTCGGCGTCGGAGAAGAGGATCCGGGCCAGCTCGACGCGGCGGCGCTGACCACCCGAGAGCGTGTGCAGCGGCTGGCCGAGGACGCGGTCGGGCAGGCCGAGGGCGGCGGCGATGGTGGACGCCTCGGCCTCGGCGGCGTACCCGCCCTTGGTGAGGAACTCGGTCTCCTGGCGCTCGTACTGCTTCATCGCCTTGTCGCGCGTGGCGCCGGTGCCGTTGGCGATGCGCTCCTCGTTCATCCGCATCTTCTTGATGAGGACGTCGAGGCCACGGGCGGAGAGGATGCGGTCGCGGGCGAGGACGTCGAGGTCACCGGTGCGCGGGTCCTGCGGGAGGTAGCCGACCTCGCCGGAGCGGGCGATGGTGCCGCCGGCCGGCTGGCCCTCGCCCGCGAGGCACTTGGTGAGCGTGGTCTTGCCCGCTCCGTTGCGGCCGACGAGGCCGATGCGGTCGCCCTTGGCGATACGGAAGGAAGCGGACTCGATGAGGACGCGGGCGCCGGCGCGCAGCTCGATGCCGGAAGCGGTGATCACGGACAGACTCCAGGGCGGACGGGTCGGCGGAAGGGGTGGGGAGCGGATTCGACGCCGCTAGTCATGCGCGCGGAGAATGGCCATACGGCCAGTCTAACGGGCGCATGCAACTGCTTTTCGGTCACGGCCGGGGACCCTCCCCCACCTGCCCCTTTCTCCCACCAACCCACTGTTACCGCCCATGAGCGACAAAAGGGGCGGACCCCAGGGGATTCGCCGATACTCGGCCGCAGGCGGCGGTCGCTGCCGCGGCACGACGGCGGAGGGTGTGGCCCATGCAGTTCGACGACGACGCCGACCTGGACACCTCCGAGGTCAAGGACGTCCGCGGCAGCCGCGTCCCGGGCGGGAAAGCGACCGTCGGCGGCGGCATCGTCGGGTTCATCGCACTGATCCTGGGGCTGTTCTTCGGGGTGGGGCCCGAGCAGCTGGGGCTCTCCGCCGGCGATCCCGAGCCGGTGGCGACGTCGTCCTCGCTGGCCCAGGTCGAGCAGACCTGCCGGACCGGCGCGGACGCGAACGCCCGCGACGACTGCCGGATCGTGGCGGTCGTCAACAGCGTGCAGGACTTCTGGCGGGCGGAGTACGCCCGGCGCGGCGGGCAGTACGGGGACGCGCGCACCGTCATGTTCGCCAACCGGGTGGGCACGGCCTGCGGCTCGGCGACCTCGGCGGTGGGGCCGTTCTACTGCCCGGGCGACCGCCAGGTCTATCTGGACCTCGGATTCTTCAACGAGCTGCGGACCACGTTCGGATCCACCGGCGGGCCCTTCGCGCAGGCCTACGTGGTGGCGCACGAGTACGGCCACCACGTCCAGAACCTCATGGGCACCCTGGCCCGCGCCCAGGACGGGCGCACGGGTGCGAACTCCAACGCCGTGCGGGTCGAGCTGCAGGCGGACTGCTACGCGGGCGTCTGGGCGCGCCACGCGACGACCACGCCCGACGAGAAGACCGGACGCCCGCTGCTGACCCGGCTCACGGACGAGGACATCCGGGACGGCCTGGACGCGGCCGCCGCGGTGGGCGACGACCGGATCCAGGAGAAGTTCCAGGGCCGGGTGACGCCGGAGAACTGGACGCACGGCTCGGCGGCGCAGCGCCAGCAGTGGTTCTACACGGGCTACCGGACCGGGGACATGGCGCAGTGCAACACCTTCCGCTGAGCCGCCCCGATGTCGGTGCCGGTGTCAGCGGCGGATGCCAGACTGAGATCCAGGTCACATTCCGCCACGAGAAGGAGTGATCGGGATGGCTGAGGCACCCCATATCTGTCCGACCCTGACCTACCACGACGCGCATACGGCGATCAGACAGCTCACGGAGGCGTTCGGCTTCACCCGCACCGCGGTGTACGAGGGCGAGGACGGCAAGGTCATGCACGCCGAGCTGTCGTTCGGCAACGGCATGGTGATGCTCGGCAGCAAGGGCACGGGGACCGAGTTCGACAAGCTGGTCGAGGGGTCGGGCCCCACCGGGGTGTACGTCCACGTGGACGACGTGGACGAACACCACGCGCGGGCGGTGGCCCACGGCGTCGAGATCGTGATGCCGCCGACGGACCAGGAGTACGGCTCGCGGGACTACATCGCCCGCGACGGCGAGGGGAACGTCTGGAGCTTCGGCACCTATCTGCCGGGGGCCACCGGCTGAGCGGAAGGTGTCTGTCGGTCAGGCTCCCCCGGTGTGCACCTGGAAGGCCGCCCTGCGGACCGCCTTGGCGAGGGCGGGGTCGGGGTGGGCGGCGGCGAGGGCGACCAGGACCTGGACCGTCCGGGGGTGGCCGACGGCGCGGACCTCGTCGAGGAGCGCCGGGACGGTGCCCTGGACGGCCGACTCCAGGTGCCGGACGAGGAGCGTGCTCTCGCCGTGGTCGGCGACGGCGGCCGCGGTGTCCACCCAGAGCCAGGTGGCTTCCTCGCGGGTGAGCACCTCGGGGGCGTCGTCGGGATCGGCACCCTCGTACTCGGCGAGCCAGAGCAGGGCGTAGGGGCGCAGCGAGATCTCCTCGGCCGCGGCGCGGACCTCCGCCTCCGCGGGGGCTCCGACGACCCGGAGGGCCTCGAAGGCGAGGCCGCGCAGCAGGGCGTCCTCGCCGCGGGCGACGGCGATCAGCTCGGCGACCGCGCTGGAGAGCGTGCGGGCGGCGAGCCAGGCGCGGTACTCGTCGCGGGCGGGGCCGGGGGTGAGGCCGGCGCAGCCGCGGAGCATGTCCTCGGCGGACTGCTCGATGTTGCCGGCCGGGCTCTGGGCGGCGACGCAGATCTGCTCCAACTTGACCCAGACCGCCCAGTTGCCGAGCGGGGTCAGGGTGGCCTGGCGGCCGTCGGGCCCCTCGCCGAGGGTCAGGGCGCCGACGTCGGCGAGTCCCTCCAGGGCCCAGTCGAGCAGCGCGGCGCGCCCGTCGGGCCCGGCCGGGGCCGGGCCGGCGGTGCCGTCGGCGGCGCTGTCGGCGGCTCCCTCGACGGGGACCTCGCAGCGCTCCTCGCGCAGTTCGTCGACGCGCTGCCCGAGCAGGTCGAGCAGGGCCGGGACCACCACGGGTCCGGCGGAGAGCTGGAGGAGGGAGAGCACCTGGGGAACGGCCTCGACGACCTCGGCGACGGCGCCGGGGGCGACATCGTCCGGGGCGGGGTGGACCAGGGACCAGGCGTCGAAGAGCGCGACCCAGCCGCGCAGCACGGCGGAGTCGTCGCGGTCCCAGGCGTGCAGCCGCCAGCCGGGGCGGGCGGTGCCGCCGTGGAGCTCCACGAGTCCGGCGAGCCGGGCCCGGTCCCAGCCGGCGCGGATCTGGCCGGGAGTCAGGTCCAGTGCGGCGGCGGCCCGTTCCTGGTCGAGGAAGGCCTGCGGGCGGGGCTCGGCAGTGGTCCTGGGCTCGGCGTCGAGGGCCGCCCAGCGGGCGATCCGCACGGCGTCGGCGAGGGCGGTCCGGGCCTGGCGGGCCAGTTCCGCGCGGGGCGGAGTGCCCTCCGGCGGGCGCGGGGCCGGGCGGCTGCGCCGGGTCGTCACGGCCCGCCGGGCGGTGGCGAGTGCCCGCGGACGGACAAGTCGGAGTCTGGAGTTGCGCGCCAAATGCTCATCGGGCTTTCGAGACGTCACGGGGGCAGTCTTCCCGTTGACGGCCGGAAAGCCCAATCGGAATCCGCAGCGCCGTCGAGAAGCCCTAGAGAAGGGGGGTGAGGAAGCGGCGCAGGGCCTCCTCGTAGCGGACCGGGTCGGCGTTCCACATCGCGGCGTGCGGGGCGTTCCTGACCGTGTGGAGGGTGACCAGTTCCGGTCGCCCGGCGGCCAGTTCGAGGGAGGGCTCCCAGGGGGCGATCGTGTCGTCGGGGCCGTGCAGGATCAGTGTCGGTACGCGCAGGGACGCCGGGTCGGCGACCTCCGGGAGCCGGTCGCCGTGCGGCCAGCCCCGGCCCGTCGCGGCGCGCACGGCGAGCGGGAGGAGCGGTCCGGGGACGCCCCGGGCGGCGGCGAGGTTGCGCAGGGTGGCCTCCCGGTCGAGGACCGGGGAGTCCAGGACGAGGCCGCGGATCCTCTCCCGTACGCCGGATTCGGCGGCGGCGTGCAGGGCCATCGAGGCGCCGGGGCCCCAGCCGAGCAGCACCACGTGCTCGGCGCCCCTGCGGACGGCGTAGCGGACGGCCGCGTCGACGTCGCGCCACTCGGAGTCGCCGAGGTGGCCGAGGCCGTCCGGGGACTGCGGCGCGCCCTCGTCGCCCCGGTAGGAGAGGCAGAGCACGGGGATCTGGCGGCGGGAGAGGAAGGGGACGAGGTTCAGCGGGTGCCGGCGGGTGGTGCCGATGCCGTGCAGGGCGATGACCCACGTGGAGCGCGGCCCGGGGACGAGCCAGGCGGGCAGGGAGCCGAGCTCGCCGGGGATCTCGACGTCCTCCTGGGACACGCCGAGGGCGGTCTCGGGGGTGCCGCTGTGCAGTTCGGGCGTGAGACGGACCCGGGCGCCGGGTCCCAGGTCGCCGTGCTCGACACGTTCCAGGCGGCGTACGACGGTGTCCGCAGTGTGCGGCACACGGTCGAGGACCGGTCCGACGACCGCGTGGACGCCGGGACCTTCGATCCCGTACGTGCCGGGGCGCAGGGAGGCGAGGCTGCGGGTGAGGGTGACCTGGCCGGGGCCCGTGGCGTGCACGGTCAGCCGTGGGTCGCCGGGCAGGGGACGTCCGGACGTCGCCTTGAGGGCGACGTCACCGGCGTACCGGCCGGCCGCGAGCGCGGCCGCGCCGGCACCGAGCAGAGTGGTGACGGCCGCTGCCGTCGCTGTAGCCGGGCGCACGGTCCCAGTGTCGGCAGCTCTCCCGGGGGGGGGCCCCCGCCGCGCCCCCCGCGGGGCCGCCCCCCCCGCGGTGTG
>NZ_JBEZNQ010000098.1:0-17114 GCF_040653315.1 Streptomyces sp. NPDC047981
GGATCGGCCGGTCGATCCCGCCCGGCGGCCACGGCGGCCCGCTCGGGGGCCGGGCTCGCACCGCCCGCACCGGGAACGCCGCGCAGGAGCGCGGCGCTGTCGGCCGCCGACCGCGCGACGGCGCGCAGCAGTTCGAGGCCCGGTTCCGCCGGTGTCCGCCCGTCCGGCGCGGCGGGCAATCGGTGCAGCCGGTTGAGCAGGGTGCGGGCCGCGAGCCCGGTGTGGGCCAATGCCCGCGAGCGGACCCCGGGCCCGGCGGGCCGGTCGGCCTCCGGCACCCGGGAGGGGCGCAGCGACTGGGCCCCCGTCCCGGCCGCGTCACCGGCGGCGCGGGAGAGGGCGTACGGCGGCCGGGCCAGCTCACCGGCGCAGCGCTCGGCGATGCCGGCGGCGCGGGCCGCGAGTTCCCGGTACGGCACGGTCGGCCGCTCGGGGAAGAGGCCGGCCTCGGCGGCGACGAGCAGGAGGATCCCGGCGGTGGTCCCGATCAGCCGCTCGCCCAGGGTGTCGGGGGCGTACGGCGGGAACGAGGGCAGGATGTAGAGCAGCTGGAGCCCCGGCGCCGCACCGGCCGGGCGGGGCCCGCCGACGGCGACGAAGGCGAGCGCGAAGCCGATGACGAGCATCCCGGCCACCGCGCTCGCGGTCCGCACGGCGAGGAAGGTCCCCACGACGACCAGGAGGCAGGCCACCGGCAGCACCCGCAGCATCACGACCGCCCGCTGCCGCCCGGTCCCCGGGATGCGCGAGAGGCCGCCCAACGAGACGGCGGCGAACAGCGCGTAGGTCGCGGTGACGGTCTGCCCGAACCCGTAGAGGAACAGGTAGAACCCGGCCGCCGCCGCCACCGTGACCCGCACCGAGCTGCGGGCCGCCCCCGCGTACGCGTCCGGCAGCCCCAGCAAACCGCTCACCCCACCAGCATCGGCCACGGCCCGCTCCTCGGCACCCGGTACCCGGCCGGCGGGCGCGGCTGTCGGCGGGGCACGGGCGGGGGGACGAGCGGGGCACGGGCAGGGAGCGAGCGGGCGTCGGCGGGGCATGGCCGGGCATCGGCCCGGTGGCGCACGGGGAGAGCCGCCGCTCCGTGCGGCACCCGTTCATGAACTATCTTGGGCGGCATCGGTACGAATGGGAGGCACCCCGTGCCATCAGGGCAGCAGGCGCGTGCGCAGGCGGCGGCGATCACACCTGGCACCCACCCCTCGGAGGCGGCGGAGGCGGCGGAGGCGCCGCCCGTCGACCAGGTGCGCGCCCTCTTCGGGGGCCACCGGCTCTCGCCCGGCCAGCGACGCATCGCCCAGTTCCTGATCGACCACCTCACCGAGGCGGCCTTCCTGTCGATCACCGAGCTCGCGGAGCGCGTCGGCGTGAGCCAGCCGTCCGTGACCCGCTTCGCGTCGTCGCTCGGGTTCAGCGGGTATCCCGCGCTCAGGGACGCCCTCCAGCCCATCGCGCTCAGGGCGGTCGCCGGAACCACCGAGGGGCGCGAGGCGCGGCGGAGCAACGAGCTCCAGGCGGCGATCGACGCCGAGATCGAGAACCTGTCCTCGCTGCGCCGCACCCTCGCGAGCACCGACCAGATCCTCGACACCGGCCGGGAGCTCGCCCGCTCCACGCCGCTCACGGTGCTCGGGCTGCGCATCTCGGTCTCCCTCGCCGAGTACTTCGCCTACGCGGCGCGGCGCATCCACCCCGATGTGCGGGTGGTGACCCGCGGCGGCAGCGTCGCCTACGACGCGCTGCTGCAGTCGCGCGAGGCGGGCGGCACCTGGGTATTGGCCTTCGCGATGCCGCGGCACTCCAAGGAGACCCTGGCCGCCCTGAGGGCTGCCCGGCGCGCCGGTCTGCGCGTCGCCCTGATCACGGACGTGGCGCTCGGCCCCCTGACGCACGAGGCCGATGTGAGCTTCACGGCGGGCACCGGCTCACGCCTCGTCTTCGACTCGTACGCGGCGCCGGGCGTGCTGTCGGCGGCCATCCTCCAGGCGATGGCGGACGCCGATCCCGAGCGGACACAGGTCCGGCTGGAGAAGTACGAGCAGGCGTCGGATCAGTACGACTTCTTCCTGGAGGACTGAAACCGGCCGCCCCCAGGGGTCCTGCATCACTTCTTTCACACCCCGGGTTCGCATGAATTTTTTCATGCCCTTGCGTACTCGACGGTATATATATTTACTACAGGTGCCCCGCGGGCACGGGCAGAACAGCGTCGGGTCGGCACCCCTCCTCCTCAGTCGGCCCCCGTGTTGTTCCACAGGGAGCACTTCGCGTTCCGCGAATGCCCCCGCGGCGGCTCCGGTCAACCCCTGGGCCGGAGCCGCCGCGCCCCTCCGCACAGGACCACCCTTCCTAAGGCGACGACGATGTCCCACCACCGCCCTCCGGTCAGCACCGACTGGCCGTACACGGTCGCGGCCCCCGGCAACCGCAACTGGGAGACCACGGCCGTCCGCTGGCTGCGCGACCTCCTGCCGGCGAGGTACGGCGGATACACGACCCTCACGCACCATCCGGTCCTGCTGGCCCGCCACGCCCAGCTGCAGGTCGAGCACGAGATCCGGGCGGTCAGGGTGGCGATGCAGACCTGCCGCGCCGAGCTGCCGACACTGGGCGTGTCCGGCACCACGATCGAGACCACGATCAGGCTGTACGCCCTGGAACTCCAGCAACTGAGCGGCCTGGCCCGAGGCGTCCGCCTGGTCACGGCAGCGCTCCTGGCGAGCGAGCATGCGACCGGCCGCCGAGCCCGGGTCTGAGGCGACATCCCCGTGTTCGAGCCGGCCCCGCGGAGACCTACGGGCTGTCGCTACGCGACACCCGCCACGGTCAGGACCGCGACCGGCAGGAGCAGCATCCACTGCGGCAGCCGGAGCAGCGGCCTCGCCCAGTCCGCCGACAGCGTGACGACCAGGAAGACGACCGCGTACGCGAGGAAGTGCGCGGCGACGAACCAGGCCATCGGACCGGTCACCGACGTGTCGTCCGCCGTCGCGAGGTACACCAGGGCGGCCGCGGAGAGCACCAGGTCGACGGTCACCATGTGCCACACGGCGTGAAGGACGCGTCGGGGTTCGTCGGCGAGTCCGCAGGACAACAGCGGGAGGACGATGTCCCGGCGCCCGGCGACCATGTGCACCGCGGCCACACCGAACGCGGTGACGCCCGCCGCGAGAAGCCAGCCGTTCACCGGATCGCGATCCCTTCGGCCACGACAGCGGCCAGCCGGCCGGGGAGCCGAGGGTCGGGCTGCTCCCCCACGAGGCCGATGTGGAAGAACACGGCGCCGGCCAGGGTGTCCAGCACCAGGTCCACGGGTGTCCCGGCCGCGATCTCTCCGCGCGCCTCCGCGCGCTCGAAGACGACCAGCAGCCGCTCCTTGGCCGGAGCCAGGAAGTCGCCCCGGATGCGCGCCTTCAGCACCGGATCGGCGGCGAAGTCGGCGAGCAGCCCCGGGAGCGCCGCTGCCGCGGCAGGCGCCTGGAACTCGTCGACCAGGCCGCGCAGCAGTGCGGTCAGATCCCCGGCCAGCGTTCCGGTGTCCGGGACCGGTGCGTGGTCGGTGGTCGTGAACACCGCCTCGAAGACCAACTCCGGCTTGCCCCGCCACCGCCGGTAGACCGTGTCCTTGCCGACGCCGGCGCGGGCGGCCACCGCCCCGATCGATGTCGCGGCGTAGCCGACCTCGGTCACCAGCTCCGTGGCCGCGCTGACGATCGCCTCGTGCGAGCGGGGATCCCTGGGACGTCCTCTGGAGGACGGAGAAGAGCTCATACAATTTACGATACGGGTCGACCCGTTTGATAAACAACCCGACCCACGCTCATCCGTCGCGCAGGCGCCGCGCCACCGAAGGGCGACGGCACCCGCCGCCACGATCACCGCACCGAGCACGGCCGACTTGGAGAACAGGCCGCAGGAAGGCCAGGGGCAGGGCCGAGCACAGGCATAACAGCACGATGACCATGGCGAGTTGGACACTGGTGCCGCTCCCGGTGGTGTGCCGCGAGGCGGCCGCGAACCGCCAGGCGCTCGCATCGACCGTACTCAACCTCCTTCCCTGCCAACGGAGTCGGATGGCCCGGCGGACACGTCGTGCTCGTTCTCGACCACAGGTTCCTCGTCAACGACGGAAACCCCGGAAGAGGGAAGCAGTTGCGGAACGCCGTCGATGATCGGATAGCGGCGGCGCAGGCGCGGGTTGTAGAGGGCGCCCCCGGTCTCGTCGAGGATCAGCGGGCCCTTGTCGAGCGGGCAGGCGAGGATCTTCAGCAGCGGGTTGTCAGGGTTCATGACCGGGCTCCTTCGGATGTGGGGGTGTCCGCGTCGTGTCGCGGCAGGGTGAGCAGCACCGTCAGTGCGAGCGCGGTGCCGCCGAGACGCAGTAACAGCCGCAACACGTCGTCGGGCAGCGGTTCGTCGAACGCGATCGTGCCGCTCACGATCGTGAACACACAGGTCACCGTCGTGCACACCGGGACGATCAGTGACGCCCGGCAGCGCTGCAGCGCGGTCTGCGACAGCACCAGTCCGCCGACCCCTGTCAGAAGGAGGAGGTACGGGTAGGGGGAGGCGAACAGGACGGGCACGGAGCCCAGGAGGTCCGAGGTGTCCAGATGTCCGGAGACGCCCTTGATGGCCAGCGAGCTGACGCCGTAGATCAGACCGACCGCGACCGCATAGGCCACTCCGGTGGTCGGCTGCCGATGGCGACGGCGGGCGCGACGCTCCGCGGCCGTGTACAGGAACAGCCCGACCGCGAGGGTCGGGACGCACAGGGCCAGCAGGATGCCGGTGGGCGCGCTGCGGCTGATCTCCTCGCTGGTCCCGTACAGCGAGGCCACCACCATCACCAGCGCCAGACCGATGACGGCCACCGCACGCCGCTCACGGCCGGAGGGGCGTTCACCGAGCACCACCGACGAGAGCACCAGCAGGAGGACCAGGCCGGACAGGAACAAGCCCTGGGCGGCGGCGATCGGCAGTGTGCGGTAGACGGCCAGCTGCGCGGCGAACCCCAGGGCCAGCGCCATGGCCCCGCAGATCCACAAGGGCCTGCAGGCCAGCAGGATCAGGGTGCGACCCGGCTGTGCGGCGCTCAGCCGCGGCATGCCGGCGAGCGCCCGCTTCTCCAGGACGAAGCCGGTGCTGTACAGGACGTTCGCCACCAGCGCGGCGATCACACCCCACACCACGGGCTACGCCTTTCTCGCATGCACGAGGAGGATGGAGGCGAGGGACGGCAGCCCGCAGGCCAGGCGGTCCAGCGGGCGGAGCGGTCGCGGTACTCCATGGAACGGCGCACCGGCGACCGACACCACCTCGAACCCGGACGCCGCCACGAACTCGCGCAGCGCACGCGCCGTATACAGCCTCAGATGGCCCACTACCTCCCTGCCCGGTCTGCCGTGGATACGGCGCAGACTCACCTCGGAGAACACCGGCTGGACTCCGGCGAGCAGCAGGGCGCGGTTGTACCAAGCGCCGAGGTTGGGCGTCGAGAGCATGAGGTGGCCACCGGGCCGCAGCACCCTGTGCAGTTCGTCGAGGGCACTGTCGGGGTCGACGAGGTGCTCGACGACTTCGCTGAACAGCACGGCGTCGGCACTGCCGGAGGCGAACGGCAGACCGCTGCCGGTCAGCTCGCCGCGGACGACCTGGCTCAGGCGCGTGGCCGCCCGGAGCAGCGCATCCTGCGACCAGTCGATCCCCACGACGCGGTGCCCGTCCAGGACGCGGGCTGCGGTCGCGCCGGCCGAACCGTCCCCGCAGCCCACGTCGAGCACGGTCGCGGCCGGGCGGCCGGGCCCCACGCGGCCGAGCGCGTCGGCCAGCATCCGGGCCTGACGCAGTGTCCGGGCTTCCCCGGAGGCGACGGGAACGGCGGGGTTCTCGTAGAAGTCCCGCAGCCCGGGGACCGGCCGGCCCGGCGAATTCACCGCCGCCTCGGGCGACTTCCCGTTTGCTGCGGAGCCCCTGGTGGAGAGGGTCATGACGGCCTCTTCCAGCTGTCGTGGGTGGAGCGGGCTCCACCTGGTGTCGAGTCGGAATGCGGTGTGTCGCGGCGGTACGGCCCGCCCGGGCTCCAGGCGTGATCCAGGGCCGTGGAGGCCTCGGTGTCCGCGGCGGTGGCGGCCGCCTCCCGGATGCGGGCTCCCGGCTCCGCACCCGGAGCGTTTCCCCCGGCCGGGGTGAGAGACGTCGCCGACAGCGACTCCTCGAACAAGCCCACCAGATCCGCACCGGCCTCGTCACCGAGCAGCGCCCGTGACCAGCGCAGCGTCACATGCAGTCGCCCGCCGGTGGAAGCCGCCGCCACGCTCAGCCCGCGCGGCATCCGCGCCGGTGCGGAGAACCACACGGCTGTCGCCCGGCCGGCGTCACCGAAGTCCAGTTCGTACGGCACGCGTCCGATGTTGGTGACCAGCGCCGTCGACGTCCAGGACGCCGCCGCCCGCCGTGCGCCACGGGTGAGCACGCCCCGCATGCCGACCGGTAGCAGCGGTGCGGTCAGCAGACTCGCCCCGGCGCCCAGGGGGGCGCCATGGGCCGACTTCAGCGCGCGGGTGCGGCGAGCCGTGGTGCGCAGCAAACGCGTCACGGCTGCTGGGTCCGGCCGTTCACCGAGCAACAGGTCGGTGTCGCGCGGGTCCTCGGATGTCATGGCCACCTCGACAAGGCGGGTTCCGTTACCGATCGGCATCTCCGTGCCGCGCGGCCGGTCGTCCACGGGCATCGTGATCCTCACCGGGCCGGCCGGCCGGCCCTGCGAGACGTTCCAGCGGCCCACCATCAGCGTTGCGGCGACCAGTAGTTGGTCGTTGACGGTCCAGGGCTCGAGGCCCCCGTTCCGCGCCGCACGCCGTGGCACGGGCAGATCCGCCTGCAGCATGCCGTTGCCCACCGCGCGGGCACGTACCGGCCGGGGGCGGGAGTCCGGCGCGACGCGTACGGGACGCGCACGTACGGCGTGGCCGGTGCCGCCGGTCCGGCTCGGAGCCGGACCCGAGGGCCCCGGCCGGAACCTCCCGGTGACCGGGAGGCCGGCCACACCGCCGTACTGTTCGGCGGTCGTGGCGAGCACCCGCAGCCCCGACCCCGCGTCGAGGGCCGTGTGATGCATCGTCAGCAGCAGTACGGTCCCGGTCCCGGAGGCCACATCCGCCGCCGACGGCTCGGGGCCGGCCGTTCGCCCGTCGACCTCTACGACGTCCAGGCGCATCGGCGGCGACAGGGTGAGCGGCGGGCATTCGCTCAGGGCGCGAGCCCGGGCCCGGGCCAACGCGTCGGGGCCCCGTCCCGCGAGGCTCACCGGGTCGCTGTCCGGTTGATCGGTCAGCTCCCACGCGAAGGACCGCCGGTGCCGGCGGCCGGGCACTTCCCGCATCAGCGCCCTGGGGTGTGCCAGCAGCGCCCTCCGGAAGGCGACCCGCAGTCGTGCCTCGTCCAGCCGTCCGGGCAGATGGACCTCGATGTGTACGCTCTCCGGTTCGTCGTCACTGAGGCAGTGCCGCGACACCTCGTCGACGGTCGGAAAGGGAATCCGGACCGTACCGGGAGGGGTCACGGTCCCCCTCCCGGCGGCGGTCCACGGCGCGATCACGAGGGGCCACCCCCTTCGGGCCGCCAGAGGGGCGGCTCGGGCCGGTGCCCGTCGCCGGTGCTCCGCGGCCTGGCCGTGACGACCGGTCCGGCTAGCGGCGCGTCGGCATCGTCGTGGTCCTCATGTCCGTCGCCGTGCCCACGTCCGGCGGCCACGGACTCCGGCCTCACCGCCGTCACCAGCGCGGCTGCCAGGGCCACGAGCGCGAGCACCTGCGCGAGGCCACTGAACGCGCCCTCCCCTGCGGCAACCGGCTCCCCGGCGCCCACGGCCGCGACGAGGCCCGCTCCGGCCATCGCCACCGCCGCGGTCGGCACCAGAACGGCCGGCCGGATCCGCGCCGCCACAGCGAGTACGGGCACGACCAGAGCCACCGGCCCCGCCGCGACCGCGACGACCGCGGTCAGCGCCAGCGTCCCGAGCAGCATCCCCGGGGCGGCTGGTTCGGGCAGCCTCTCGTCGGCTCCACCGGCGTGGCGCCGACGGCCCACGAAGGCCAGGGCGACGAGGGCGACGAGCGCGATCGCACCGCCGATCAGGGCTGTCCTGTACGGCCCGGAGGGTTCGAACTCCATGGTCACCGTGCCGGACGCCCCGGCCGGTATCACCCAGGCCTGCTGCCAGCCGTCGAGGCGCACCGGCTCCAGTTCCTTGCCGTCGAGCGTGGCCTTCCAGCCGTCGTTGGCGTTCTCGAAGGTCCGCAGGTACGCGGCCCCGCCGGAGCCGGCCGACACCGAGACGGTCCGGCTGTCGTCGGTCCACCTGGTGACGGTGGCCTCGCGACCCGCCGCTCCCGCCGTCTTCTGCGGGGTGCCCCGGGTCAGGGTGACGTCGGTGATCGCCAGCGGGCCCGCGTCACCCGCCTCCACCTCGTGATCGCCGGACGGAAGTTCGAGGGTGCCGTCCTTCTCCTCCCCCGCGCAGAGGGCGACGGTGACGGGGCGCCGCTCGGTGAGGTCCCGGACGAGTCCGGAGGCCGTCGTCTTGTGCAGGACACCGCCCACAGCGAGGTCCGGGCCCTTGCCGCACGGCAGCGAGAAGCGCGCGGACGGCTTCGGCGGCGGCACCCGCAGATCGGCGAGTGCGGGAACATGCACCTCGCTCAGCCCGACCGGCAGCTGCAACTGCGCGTTCGCCACCGGGTTGTGGACGGTGAGCGGGGCGACCCTGCTGATGGTGATGTCGAGCCGGTTCGTCTCGATCGCCGGGAATCGGGCCCACCCGTTCTCGTCCACGTCGGCCACGGCGGCGCCGCCCGGGGAGCTGATCATCACCTGTTCGGGCCGGGTGGACACCCCGCCCGCCGGCGCGAGGACGATCTCGTCGATCTTCGTCTTCTTGGGCCAGCTCAGGTGGACGACCGGCCGGTCGCCCGCTATCCAGGCGGTCGTCAGATCACCGTCGACCAGGTTGCGGGCGCTGAGTGACGAGCCGTTGCGGCTGGTGGAGTCCACGGAGGCCGTCAGCCGGTTCTTCGATCCGGGGGCCGAACGGTCGAGAAGTGCGTCCAACGGGCCGCCGGGCACCGCGACGGCTCGCGCCGACACCTTGTACTCGCCCGACTCCTGGGTGCTGAACCGCCGGTGCAGGCCCACCTCTGCCGATACGGGCGACAGACCGCCCGCGTCGGTGCCCCGGTGCAGGGAGTACAGGGTCGTCTCCGCGTCGGTGCGCTCCGCGTCGGCAGGCAGCGCCAGCATGCGCGTCACCTGCACGTCCGGGATCGACACCTCGGAGAAACCGGCCCCGGACAGGCCCGGTCGTGCCTGTTGCGCGGCAACGACGGTGATCTTCATCCAGGACGCCTCGCCGGCCGGAGCCCTGACGGTCTGCGGCAGGCCGTTCGTCTGCAGCGGGCTTTCGGCCGAACCGCGGTCGGTCTCGATCCGCACCTGCGTGGGCGCCGCGCGCATGGCGTCGCCCGGCAGGGGCGTCAGCTGGACGGAGGCCGGGATGTCGGTCGGCCGGGAGAACTCGACCTTGAGCCACTGGCCGGCCGGCCTGCCCGGGCTGCCCTCGGTCCACGCGGTGTCCGGGTTGCCGTCGAAGGCGTTCACCGGGTCGTACTGCGGCTGGTGGAACAGCCAGTTGCCACTGCTGGAAGCCGTCACGGACTCGGCACCGCGCAGCACCGCCGTCGTCTGGTGGTCGGTGCCCTCCGACGGCAGGATCTGCTTGGGCTTCTCCCCCGGGTTCTGCAGACTGCCGGAGTGATTGCGCTCGTCCGCCGTGTAGGTGTACGAGGTGTTGTTGTTGACCAGGCCGAACCGGGTGTCGGCTCGGCGCAGCCCGTCCGCGACCGCCTTCACCTGTGCGACCACGCCCTGGGGAAGCCCGTCCCCGGCCAGTACGGCCGGCCGCTCGGCCATCGAGGGGTCGGCGGACAGCTGGAGCAACGACTCGGGTCCGCCACTGACCACGGCCGTGTCGGCCACGGCCGAGACACCGACCCTGCCGGGCCTTCCGTCGCGGTCCTGCGGCTCGTAGATCTCCACGGCCTGGAGCCGCGGGTAGAGCCCCTGCACCTGGAGCGGGGTGTCGGCGGCGATGCGTCCGCCGGTCACCAGCGGGCCGAACCCGGCGACCTTGCGGTAGCCGGACGACTCAAGGGTCCGCTTCACCGTCTGGGGCGGGACATAGCCGATCTGGTCGGGGTCGAGGTCGTTGCGGACGACCACCTCGTGCATACCGGCCCGCGCCAGGTAGGCCCGAAGGCCCGGCACCTCGGTGCCGGACAGCAGCGCCTGCTCGACGGCGTCCGTCATACGGCGTGCTCCGGGAGTGCCGAAGGGGACGAAGTCACGCTGTGCCCAGGGGGTCTCGGCCAGCACGTCGAACGGCTGGTCGATGGGGGAACCCCAGGTGTAGATGCCGTGCGCCGTCGCCGGGACGACCAGTGCGCGGCTGTCGGGGGCGTTGTCCTTGAGCCAGCCGGCGGCCTTCTCCCAGTGGGTGGGCAGCTTGGTGAACGCCCCGGGCTGCAGGATCGAGCCGTTGACGTACGGGAGCGCCAGGCCGGGCAGGACCAGCACCGCCGCGGCCGCAGGCACCCAGCGCCGACCGCGGAGTGCGCGGGAACCTCTGCTCTCGGACAGCACGGCCGTCAGATGGACCAGTCCGAGGGCGAGCGCGAGGGCCAGTCCCGGCTGGAACTTGTAGATGTTGCGGAACGGCTTCAACGGCCCGTTCAGCCAGTCCTGGACGACACCGTGGAACGGACCGCCGAAGGCTCCTCCGTACCCGGCGAGCGTGATCAGGACGACGGCCAGGACGGTCAGCAGCAGCCAGCGGCGCTCCGGCAGGTCCCGCCGGGCCAGGCCCGCGAGACCCAGCGCCGCGACGAACGCCGAACCGAGGATGGTGACGACGGAGGTCGCGACGGCCCAGCCGGCCGGCAACCATGCCTCACCGAAGTTCAGATAGGCCACCCAGTTGCCGGCGCCGCGCAGCAGTTCGGTCGCGGACATGGTGGCGGTGGTGGTGTCGGCCTGCTCGACGTACGGCATGAAGTTCTCGCCGTGGATGCCGAGCAGGAGCAGCGGCACCACCCACCAGACGGTGGCGAGCGCGACGCCCGGTATCCACCAGCCCAGCAGCGCGCGCCGACGCCGGCCGGGCGGGCGGCTGAGCAGGTACAGCCCCACGGGCAGCAGCGCGGCCAACGTGGAGGCGGCGTTCACGCCACCCATGAAAGGGATCAGCAGGGCCGAACGCGCGGCTGCCATCCGGTGGCTCAGCGTCGCGGAGGTCAGCGGCAGCAGCACCCAGGGCAGCAGGGCGCCGGGCAGTGCGGCGGCGGAGGTCGATCCGATGACGATCGTGAAGGTGGGCCACAGCGCGTACGCCACCGCGCCCACGACCCGGGACGCGCGTGTCCCCACGCGCAGCCGCTCGGCGAGCCTGAGCGCGCCCCAGAAGGCGGCGGTCACGATGATCGACAGCCAGAGCCGCTCGGCCAGCCACACCGGAACCCGCAGCAGGTCCATGAACGCGTAGTAAGGGAGCGCGGGAAAGGCGTAGCCGATGTACTGGTTGGCTATGCCGCCGAGGCCCACGTTGCCGTTCCACAGCGAACCGAGGTCGCCGAGGAAGCGCCAGGGGTCGAGGGCGACGCCGAGTTTCGTCTCGAACGTCATCTTCCCCGGTGACACCGCGAGGAACGACACCAGCACGACGGCCCAGAAGCCGAACAGCAGGCGTCGTCCGCGCGGCTCGCCGAGCGCCTCCGACGGCGTCGGGCCGGGCTGCGGCGCCCGGGTGGGCGCCTGGACCGCAGTGGTCATGACCGTTCCTCGCTTCGCAGACTCATGGGCTTCGCCTGAGAATCAGCAGCAGATTCCAGGTGGCGATCTCGCGGAGTCCCGGCACCCGGGTGATCGTGCTCGCGAGGAATGGCCAGTAACGGGAGCGCGCCGTGACGACCTGCACGTCGTCGCGGCCGCGGACGTGCCGCAGGGTGGGACCGATGTGGACGGGGAAGAGGTTCTCGCCGAGCGTGTGCTTGGCCTCGCGGCCGGTGCGCCGTGCGTAGCGCGCGCGGGCCCGGTCGGGCCCGAGGTAGTGCCACGGCGCGGTCTCGTGGCCTCCCCAGGGGGAGAGCCAGTTGGTGAACGACAGGTAGATCAGTCCGCCGGGGCGGGTGACCCGCGCCATCTCGCTGATGAACGTCTGCGGGTCCGACACGTGCTCCAGCACGTTGGACGAGAAACAGACGTCCGCCGCCCCGTCGGCGAGCGGCAGCAGATATCCGTCGGCGAGCACCGCGCCCTCGGTGACCGGGCCGCGGGCGCTCAGCTCCCGAGGGTCGGGCTCGAAGAGGTAGCTGTGCGCGCCGCGGCGGCGGAACTCCTCGGTGAAGTGGCCGCTGCCACCGCCGATGTCCACGACGATCTTGCCGGGCAGGTCGATGTGCCGTGCCAC
Organism: Streptomyces sp. NPDC047981; assembly: GCF_040653315.1. Classification (NCBI taxonomy): domain Bacteria; kingdom Bacillati; phylum Actinomycetota; class Actinomycetes; order Kitasatosporales; family Streptomycetaceae; genus Streptomyces; species Streptomyces sp. NPDC047981. Next base: position 12,524 of record NZ_JBEZNQ010000098.1, read on the forward strand.
TTGTGCCACCGAGTCGCGGGCCAGCAGGGTGTAGCACCGTTCGGGATCGCTGGGTTCGCGCATGAACGCCCGGAAGAGGGCGGCCGATCTCTTCAGCGACGGATCCTTGAAGTCGCGTTCGGTGATCTCAGCCACGGCCACTCCTGCCGCGTCCCGGGGTGGCGGCGCGGGCCACGGCCTCGGCGGCGACCGCCTGGAACTGACGGACCGTCGCGCTCCAGCGGAAGCGCTTGGCGCGATGCGCGGCGGCACGTCCGAGGGCCGCGCGCCGCTCGGTGCTGAGAGACAGGGCGCACCACGCAGCGGCGAACGAACTCTCCCCGCGGGCGAGTACGCCGGTCTCCCCGTCCTCGATGGAGTCGCACAGGCCGGGTATGTCGAATCCGATCGCAGGGGTGGCCCGGGCGGCCGCCTCGGTGACGACCAGCCCCCAGCCCTCGACGAGGGAGGGGTGCAGCAGCAGCCACGCCTCGCACATCAGCCGGTGCTTCTCGGCGTCCGACACCCGGCCTGTGAACGTCACACCGGGGCCGGCCATGGCTTCAAGGCGCGACCGTTCGGGGCCGTCGCCCACGATGACGAGTCGGCCACCGGTGACGGGACGGACCCGCTCCCACAGCCTGAGGAGCAGGTCGATGCGCTTGTACTCCACCAGTCGGCCGACGGCCAGGAACAGCGGTTCCTTGGCCTCGGGCAGCAGCGGGCCGGGGTCTTCGACACCGTTGTTCACGATCCGGATGCGGTCCGCGGCCACGCCGATGTCGCGCAGCTCGGAGGCGGTCGACTCGGAGACGGCCACCATCAGGTTGTCGCGGTGGGTGCCGGCCAGTGCCCAGTGCTCCAGCCTGCGTCCGAGCCGTGCCGCCGGGCCCGGGTAACGCATCTGCCAAAGATCCGTGTGCACGTGGTTGACCAGGCACAACGTTGGTCCGCGGTGCCACAGCGGCGCCAGGTACGGCATGCCGTTGCACACCTCGACGAGCAGGTCGCAGTCGCCGACCTCGCGGGCGAAGGTCGACTTGGCGCGCAGGAAGTGACCGGCGTCACCTCCCGCGGAGACCACCCGGTAGTCGCGCTGGGCGGCCGGGCCGCCGCACACGAGCGTGACCTCATGGCCGCCGGAGGTCAGGCCGTCGGCAATCCGGTCGATGAGCAGTTCCGATCCGCCGGCTGCCTGGTTGGCCAGGTCACGGCGGGCGAGAAAGGTGATCCGACGCGGGAGGGGTGTTCCAGGAGATGCGACGTGCGGGTCGGCGGCGAGCGAGTCGGCGACATGGCTGCCGGTGCTGACTTGAGTGGGGACGGAGAGGGAGTCCTTCTGGCCGAGGGCCAGGGCGGACGCGCGCTGGGGCATAGAGGTGCTCCAACTCGGCGGCTGCGAGAGGCAGACGGGTGGGGGAAGAAGGCGGCTGCGGGAGGCAGGCGGGTGGTGGCAGGCGGGTGGGGGGATGGCCGGGCTTCCGGGGATGAAGCGCTGGGCTGGCTCTGTCTGCGGTTGCTGCGGGTACTGCGGTTACTGCGGGTACCGCGGCGCGGACGGTGGAGGTGCGGCCGTCTCAGCACCTTGCCGATGGCGGTCTCCTGAGGGTGGGAGCACGCTCACACCGGCAACCTTGCTCTTACTCGGGGGTAACGTCAGTCTTCGTTCGACAAGTCGTTCCGGCTACTCAGCCCGGTGACAAGTTCGGGACGCAGGTCCTGCGCCGCTTTATCACTCTTCTGAGTGTTCCGACCGTCGACGGCCGCGTATCAGCAGCACAACGCCGACGGCGGCGAGCAGGCCGCCCAGGACTCCGCCCCCGAGGGGCGCGGTCTCGCCGAGCAGCTTCAACCGGCTGCCGTCCTCGGAGGCCAGCTTCACCTGTTCGAGCCGGGTCGCGTCGGTGAACTCCAGCCGCTCACTGGACAGCAGGGTGACCGCGTCCTTCTTCGAACCCGGGGCCCGTAGCGTCTTGGTCGGCGCGATCACCGCGTTCATGATCCGACCCGTGCGCCGGTCCACGGTCAGCTCGATCCCCGCGTTGGAATACCACTCCTCGGCCAGCACCTGGCCCGGCTTCGAACTGCCCACCAGCACGCCGGGCACCATGCGGGTGCCGGTCGCGGTGGCCTCGACAGCGCCGACGAAGCGGTAGCCCTCGTGCCCGTCGACCTCGGTGACCTCGTCGAACTCCAGCGGCACGGCGGCACCCAGGGTGCTGTCCCACCAGGTGTAGGAGCGCTTCTCGACGTCGAACGGGAACTTCAGGTAGGCCTCGCCCTCGAACCCGGGCTTCTCCTCGCAGCAGTGCACGGGGAGGTTCGTCCGACGATCGGTCACCCAGCGTTCGGTGGTCCATTGCAGGGACTTCCGCGGGTCGGCGAGCGGCAGCGTCTTCGGCGTATCGATCTGGGTCGACACGTCCCAGATCGCGTTTCCGCTGCGCTCGCTCTCGGCCACGTTCCCCAGCACCTTGCGGGTGATCGTGAGCGTCTGGTCGTCCACGGTGGCGACGGACCCGGTGTCGAAGTAGCTGCCCTGTCCACGGAAGACCGTCGTGGAGTTCACATCGGTCGGAGTGCGCTTGGCGCGTGGCTCCACGTACCAGACGAGGAGCTGGGTGAGCACCAGCAGAAAGACTCCGGAACCCAGCAGAATCAGGGACAAAGGGGATATTGAACGACGCATACGAGTACTCCGATACGGGTGCGATATGCGAGGAGCTCATGGGCTGCGCGGGAAGGAACCACGCGCACGGATTGCGACCTGTCCGGGGGAGGAATGACTTACCCAGGAGTAACAGTGGCGATGAACGGCGAAAGTAGGCGGCCCTTGACCTTCTGTCAACGCGCCTCGCATACTGACCGCGCCGGACCGGGCCGGCGCGCTGGGTGACTGACCTCATCGACTGAGAGGCCGATCATCCTCATGCCCAGACTGCTCGCCGCCTTCCTGACCTGCGTCGCCGCCGCCGTTCTGGCCGCCTGCGCCGCCTTCGGAATCGTCGCCGCTCTCGACGCCACACCCGAGCAGCAGAATGTGCCGCTCGTCACGTTCCCCGAACCACCCGCTCCAGGGACGACCAGCACGCCGGGCTCCGGCGCGGGCTAGGTTGTGAAGAGGCGGGCCGGTGACCGAGCGCATGTGGACCGGACATCCAGGAGCGATGTTGTGGAAGCGTCGTCAGCGTGGCACGACGTGCCACAAGAACGGATTCAGCAGTTCGCCGACCGCGCCCTGGCGCAGGTCCCCGAGCTGGCAGAGGACATCCTGGCCGAGATCCGACGGAACCATCCGGGTCTGGTGTTCATCGCCGACGAGTCCGGGGAGCCGAAGGCCCTGGTGGCGATCCGGCACGCTCTGGAACTCTTCGTCGAGCAGATGACCACGGGGTCGGACCGGCCTCGCGCCCTCCCCGAGATGTTCCAGGACTTCGGGCGCAGCGAGGTCGCGCAGGGGCGCAGCCTGGACTCCTTGCAGGGGATCTACCGGCTGGGCGTGCGCCTTTCCTGGCGGCGCATGGCGGAGATCGGGCAGCAGGTCGACATCCCGTCCGCGGCCATGTACGAACTCGCCGAGTCCGCGTTCGAGTACCTCGACGTCATGGTGGCCCAGTCGGTACGCGGGTACGCCGAGGCCGTCGCCCGCCAGGCCGGCGAGCGGCTGCGCCGGCAACGACTTCTCGTCGATCTCCTGCTCGCCGAGCACCGCACGGACCCGTCCGCCCTCCTCGCCGACCGCGCGGCCGACGTGGGCTGGCAGCTGCCCGAACGGGTGGCGGTCGCCGTGCTGCTTCGCCCCGCCCTGGAGGCTGTCGCCCCCGCCGTGGGCGACGGGGTGCTGCTCGACATGGAGGGCGAGCAGCCGCGCTTGGTCGTGCCGGACCCGGACGCCCCCGGTCGGGCGGAGTTGCTGCACCAGGCGGTGGCCGGCTGGTCCGGAGCGATCGGCCCGTCGGTTCCCCTGGCGGAGGCCGTGACGTCGCTGCGCTGGGCCGAGGCCGCGGTCGCGATGATCGAGGAGGATCTGCTGCCGCGAGGGCGGCTCCTGCACTGCGCCGAGCACGTCGAAGCCCTGGTACTGCTGCCCGCAGGGGAGTTGATCGACGATCTTGCGCGGCGGCGGCTGGCGCAGCTGGACGAGTCGGGCGGCCCGGCCCACACCCACCGTCTCGCCGAGACCCTGCTTGCCTGGCTGGAGACACGGGGCGGTGCCCCGGAGGTGGCCTCCCGGCTCGGAGTCCACCCGCAGACCGTGCGCTACCGGCTGAGGCAGCTCCGTGAGCTGTGGGGCGAGGACCTGGACGACCCGGATCGCCGCTTCGAACTGGAGCTGGTCCTTCGCGCCCGGCGACTGCGCGGCGATCTCGCCCCACCGCATGACTGACGCGGGGCAACGCCGCCGGCCGGCCCCGGGCCGATCCCGGTCGGCCGGGAGGTTCGTCCCCCGGGGCACACCGGCGCACGCTGTCGTCGCCCAGTGGCACCTGGCACGGGTGACCGTAGCGAACCCGACGGGAGGACCGCGGGGCGGAGCGCCGCGCCGGGTGTCGCAGGCGCGTGGTGGGGGGGGGCGGGGGCCCGCGGGGCGGCCCCCCGGGGGGGGTGGCGG
>NZ_JBEZNQ010000098.1:17124-24872 GCF_040653315.1 Streptomyces sp. NPDC047981
GGGCTCCGCGTCCCCCCCCTCGGGGGGCGCGGGGGGGGGGCCGCGCGGCGGGGGGTGTCGGTGGCGCGGGGCCCGGCGGGCCTGCACCCCGGGCACGCACCACAGGGGTCAGGACGACGACGTCGGCTCCTCCGGTGCCAGCGAGTTGCCTGCGGGGATGCGACCGCAGTCGGACGGGGCGGTCCGGCCCGCGAAGCGGGCATCGAGCCAGTCCATCGCGAGCGGGGCCCAGATGACGGGCACCCCGACGTGGCTGAGCAGCTCGTGCTGCCGGTACGAGATGGCGGTGTTGCCGGTGGCACAGTACTGCCGGGCGAGCGCGCGCACGTCCCCGGCGACCATGACGCCGTCACCCGTGCCGATCCCGGGGTGGTTGCCGAAGGTGCCCTCCAGGACGCCCGCGTCCCCCTGGGCGATGAACCCGGGAATGGTCGGGGTGGCGGCGGAGCCGAGGTTGATCCGGTTCACCGCCGTGACGATCTCAGGGACGGAGTTGATGTTCTCGTACTCGGGCTTCGCCATCTTCTTCCAGGTCAGACCCGGGTAGCGGCCCAGGGCGTTGACGATGGAGCCCTTCTCCAGCTCCGCGTACACCTTGAGGCCGTAGCTGCTCAGGTAGGGCTTGACGTCGATGTCGAAGGAGCGGGAGACGCCGATGATCGCCATGGGGATGACGCCCGACCACGCGAGGGACCCGTCCACGTACTTCAGATTGTGCGCCGGGGTCACGAGCAGGCCGCCCTCGGCGAAGCCGACCAACTTCCGGTTCACGTCCGGCGCGTAGGCCGGCGCCATCGCGGCTGCCCAGTTCGTGGCGATGGCACCGCCCGAGTAACCCATGAGACCGAACCTGGTGTTGTCGCTCAGCCCCGTCTCCGCGGACCGGGTCGCCGCACGGATCGAGTCCAGGGTGTTGGTTCCGTACTCGGGTCCGGCGGCGAAGGCTGCCCGCTGGCCCTGAGTGTCCGGGATGACGAGGGTGTAGCCCTTCGCCAGCAGCGGCGCCATGAAGACGGCCTCGGCGTTGGGGATCACGCCGCCGAGGGTGAGGTCTCCGGCGATGGCGCGGGACGGCCCGTCCTCCGGGTTCAGCGAGTCGTAGAACGACTGGTACGACACGGCCTTGCTTCCGTCACCCGTGAGGCTGCGCACCACTGTGGTCACGTTGGCGGCCGGGCGTCCCTGGGCGTCGGTGCTGCGATAGAGCAGCTGGATCGCCTTCAACGGCGTGGGAATGCCGACGAGGTGGTACCGCAGCGTCCGCGTCTTCAGCACGGCGCCCGGGGCGAACGACGACAGGGGCTCGCTGCCGTCGTAGGTGTAGAACGGGTCGCTCGCGGCGGACGTGGCCGTCGTCGTGGTCGCGGCCTGCAAGGACTCGGTGGCGGTGGCCGCCGGCGCGGCGGTCATGGCCGCCGCGACGGCGACAGCGATGGAAATCAGACGAACTGCCGTCTTGGACATGGCTTCCTCGATTCCTGAGTGGGGGGGCCGACCGGCCTGAGGGCTCGGAGACGGCACGACCGGCAGAGGGTTGGCGGCTCCCTGCCCGGAGATTCCGGGCGCCGGATCGGCGCGAAGGCGAGTCGGGGTTTGACGGTCTCCTGTACGGCGGGTGGAGGTTCGGGGATGGCGGCTCTGGGGTGCGGTCAGGTCGAACGGGGAGATCCGATGCATGACGCGGCCGCGGTCCGCCACGTCTGGCAATCCACCGGCCTGACGTGTTACCAACCGGTAGGAGATGTCCCGGAAACATGATGGAGGCGGTGCGCCGCCGCGTCTCCAGGGCGGAGAACAGAGATTTGCGAGGTGGATTGTGACCGCATCCAACGCCGCGGCACACGACTCGGTGCCGCGCTTCGGCGGCGTTCCGGTCCACGACCGGCTCCAGGCTGCCGCCGGTGCGCTCGAGCGTGCGGTCATGGTCCGGCTTGTCGAACGGCTGCCCGTCTACGGAAGGCTGCCGTCGGAACAGCTCGGTGGCGACATCGCCAAACAGGTGACGAGCGGCATCCGGAGCTTCGCCGAGATGCTGCGCACCGGCGAGCTGCCGGATCAGTCGGAGCAAGCGGCGATCCGCGAGTCGTCGGCCCGGCGTGCCGACGAGGGAGTGCCGCTGGAGGCCGTGGTCGGCGCCTATCACCTCGGCGCGGAGGAGTGCGCCGCCCATGTCTTCCCGGCGGCCGAACCGGGCGACATCGGCGACGTGTTACTGGTTCAGCGTCAGCTGCTCGCGTATCTCAGGTTGGTGAGCTGTGCGGTCGCCGCCGGGTACGTGCAGGAGCGGCAGACGGCGCTGAGCGACCAGCAGGTCGCCCTGCAGTCGCTGCTGTCACGACTGCTGGAAGGCGGCAGCCCCAAGGCCGCGGCCGACCGCGCCGGCATCCGTCTGCCGCCTTGCTACCTGGTGCTGAGCATCTCCGTGGGACGGCACCCGGACGAGCTGGTGACCGGCGTGAACCACGCGGTCGCCGCTCGCCGCAAACTCCGGCGGCTGCGCAACGAACTGCATCGGCAGACAGCGGGAGTTGCGCTGTCCGTGCTGTCGGACGGCGGAGGGCTGGTCCTCATCCCGTACGAGGCGCCGGCCGCCGCCTTCGGCCATGCGGACCGGGACCGGCTGTCCCGACTGGTGGTCGAGCTGGGCCGGATGTGCGGCGCCGAGGTGCTGGCCGGGGCGGCCGCCGCGCCACCAGAGGGCGTTGCGGACGCTGCCCGGTTGGCCGGCGAGGTACGTGAGGTGGCCGAGGCATCCGGCCATGAGCCCGGACTGTACCTGCTCGACGACGTACTGCTCGAATATCAGCTGAGCCGTCCGAGCCCGGCCAGGGAAGGGCTCGCCGCGCTGCTCGACCCTCTGGCCACGCGCCCGGAACTGCTCGCCACCCTGCGCACCTTCCTCGCCTGCAGTCTCGACCGTCGCCGGGCAGCAGCCCGGCTCCAGGTCCATCCGAACACCGTGGACTACCGCCTGCGCAAGGCGACGGATCTCACCGGACTGGACGCCTCCCGGGGCGCCGATCTGGTCACCCTGCACGCCGCGCTCGCGGCCCATGACGCGGCAGGGCGCGGCGAGCCCCGCGTCGGCCCCTCACGTCAGGACTGAACGACCGGCCGAAGCCGGACGTCGCACCGTTCGGCACGGCCGGATGTCCCGCCTGCGGTTCCACGGCGACCACTAGCCCAAGAACGACAGCCGCACCTGCCGTTCCGGGTTGTCCTTGTTGGTGTCGACGAGGCAGATCGACTGCCAGGTGCCGAGTTCGAGGCGGCCGGCCAGGACCGGGACCGTCGCGTGGGGCGGGACCAGGGCCGGGAGGACGTGGTCGCGGCCGTGGCCGGGGGAGCCGTGGCGGTGCTGCCAGCGGTCGTCGGCCGGGAGGAGGTGATGGAGCGCCGTCAGGAGGTCGGCATCGCTGCCCGCGCCGGTCTCCAGGACGGCCAGACCGGCCGTGGCGTGGGGGACGAAGAGGTTGAGGAGGCCGTCGCGGCCCGGGGCGGTCTCGACGAGGAAGTCCGCGCAGGCCCCGGTGAGGTCGGTGACCGTCTCCGAGTTGCCGGTGGTGAGCGTCAGGACGCGGGTGCTGAAAGTGGACATGAGGTCATCCTGCCGCTCACAGCGCGGGACGGCGCGTCCACGCTCCGAGACGGCGTTGACCGCCACCGGAACGAGTCGCTACGTTCGCGCCATGTTGCGTACAGCCCTGCTCACCACGCGCGGTCACATCGACCTGCTGCGGGTGGCCTCCGCCGCCTGTCGTCGCGGCTGCTGACGCCCTCTCACACCCTGAGTTCCCCGCGCTGACACCCGTCGCCGCGCGCCGTTTCCGGCGTGCGCACGGGCACTGACGCGTACTCGACTCTCCTCTCCCTCTCGCATTCCTCTCCCCTCTCCGCGGAGCCCCTTCATGACGGTCGGCCATGCCCCGCCCTCTGCTTTGCCCGACATATCCCCCGTTTCACCACTTGAGGAGGTGACGCCCACCGCGCGCGGCGGTCGCGGACGGCTCGCCCGCGCGCCGCGCTGGCTGCGGCGGACCGTGGGTCCCCTGCTGTTGCTCGTCACCTGGCAGGTGCTCAGCGCGGCCGGGGTCCTGCCGGCCGACGTGCTCGCCTCCCCCGGGACCATCGCCCGCGCCGGCGGCGAACTGATCGCCGACGGCACCCTGCCGCACGCCATGGGCGTCTCGCTCCAGCGCGTCGCCGTCGGGCTGCTGCTGGGCGGCGCGATCGGGGTGTCGCTCGCGCTGGTCTCCGGGCTCTCGCGGCTCGGCGAGGACCTCGTCGACGCGACCGTGCAGATGCTGCGGACCGTGCCCTGGGTGGGGCTCATCCCGCTGTTCATCATCTGGCTGGGCATCGGGGAGGCGCCCAAGGTCGCGCTCATCGCGCTCGGCGTCGCCTTCCATCTCTATCTGAACGTGTACGCCGGGATCCGCGGCGTCGACGCGCAACTGGTCGAGGCCGGTGAGTCGTTGGGGCTGAAGCGCTGGGGGCTGATCCGGCATGTCGTACTGCCGGGCGCGCTGCCGGGTGCCATGACCGGGCTGCGGTACTCCCTCGCGACCGCGTGGCTCGCGCTCGTCTTCGGGGAGTCGATCAACGCCGACGCCGGCATCGGCTTCCTGATGAACCAGGCGCGGGAGTTCTTCCGCACCGACGTCATCGTCGTCTGCCTCGTCGTCTACGCGTTCCTCGGCCTGCTGGCCGACGCCGTCGTCCGTACTCTCGAAAGGCTGCTGCTGCAATGGCGACCGACCTTCACCGGGCAGTGACCGTCGAGGGGCTGACCCGCTCCTTCGACGGCCGGCCCGTCATCGACGATCTCCATCTGACCCTGCGCGCAGGCGAGTTCACCGCACTGCTCGGGCACAGCGGCTGCGGCAAGTCCACGCTGCTGCGGGTCCTCGCGGGGCTCGACCGGGAGATCTCCGGGACCGTCCTCGTCCCCCGCCGCCGGGCGGTCGCCTTCCAGGCGCCCCGCCTCATGCCCTGGAAGCGGGTGTGGCGCAATGTGCTGCTGGGCCTGCCCGGAAGGCCCGAAAGGGCGCTCGCCGAGCGCGCGTTGGAGGAGGTCGGGCTCGGTCATCGCGCGGGAGCCTGGCCCAAGACCCTGTCCGGCGGGGAGGCCCAGCGTGCCTCGCTCGCCCGCGCGCTCGTCAGGGAGCCGGACCTCCTGCTGCTCGACGAGCCGTTCGGGGCGCTCGACGCGCTCACCCGCATCAAGGCCCAGCGCCTGGTCGCCGAGTTGTGGCAGCGACGCGGCTGCGCGGTGCTCCTCGTGACGCACGACGTCGACGAGGCGCTGCTGCTCGCGGACCGCGCGCTGGTCATGCGGGACGGTGTCATCGCGTACGACACGCCCGTCGCCCTCGACCGTCCCCGCGCCGCCGGCGACCCGGCCTTCGCCGCCCTGCGCTCCCGTCTCCTCGCCGAACTCGGCGTCGAGGCCGAGCTCCCCGCCGTCCACCAGGCCGCCTGACCCCCGCCACCCGAGACCCAGGAAACCCGAGAGACCTCGATGAAGCGCTCACTCCTGCCCGCTGTCCTCCTCCTTCCCCTCGCCCTGCTCGCCTCCGCCTGCTCCTCCCCCTCGTCCGCCGACTCCGGGTCGGGCTCGGGATCCAACTCCGACGGCAAGGGGTCCGTCGTCCTCAACGTGGGTGATCAGAAGGGCGGCTCGGAAGCCGTCCTGCGCGCGGCCGGCGAACTGGACGATCTCCCCTACCGCATCCAGTGGTCGACCTTCACCTCCGGACCGCCGCTCCTGGAGGCGGTCAACGCCAAAGCCGTCGACATCGGTTCGGTCGGCAACACGCCACCCGTCTTCGCCGCAGGGGCCGACTCGAAGATCACCGTGGTCGCCGCCACCCACGGCGACGCGGCCGGAGAGGCGATCCTCGTGCCGGCGGACTCGCCGATCCGCACGCCCCAGGACCTGAAGGGGCGCAAGGTCGCCGTGGCCCAGGGCAGCTCCGCGCACTTCCAGTTGGTCGCCTCCCTCGAGAAGGCGGGGCTCTCCCTCGAGGACATCGAGGTGACCCTGCTCCAGCCCGCCGACGCGCTCGCCGCGTTCAGCACCGGCAAGGTCGACGCGTGGGCCGTCTGGGACCCGTACACCTCGCAGGTCCTCGCGGGCGGCAAGGCGCGGGTGCTGACCGACGGCCGGGGCGTGGTCAACGGTCTCGGCTTCTCGGTCGCCTCGCCCGCCGCGCTCGCCGACAAGGAGAAGGCGGCGGCGATCGGCGACTACATCGACCGGCTCCGGCGGGCCCAGGACTGGGTCCACGAGCACCCGGACGTCTGGGCGAAGGTCTGGGCGAAGGAGACCGGGCTGCCCTACGAGGTGGCGCTCGCGGCCGTGAAGCGCAGCAGCGGCACCCGGATCGCGGTCGCCCTCGACCAGGAGGCGATCGCCTCCGAGCAGGCGATCGCCGACACCTTCGCCGAACTGAAGCTGATTCCCCGGAAGTTCCGCTTCGCCGACTACGTCGACACCCGCTTCAACAAGAACCTGCCGCCGTCCACCACCGCGCCGCGCACCTACGGAAAGGGATCCACCTCATGACCGTCCACCTGCACTGGTTCCTGCCCACCGGCGGCGACGGCCGTACGCTCGTCGACCGGCACGCCTACACCGACGGCGGCATCACCCGCTCCCCCGCCGTGACCGGCGTACGCGCGCCGGACATCGACTACCTGGCCCAGATCGCCAAAGCGGCCGAGCAGTTGGGCTTCGAGGCCGTCCTGACGCCGACCGGCACGTGGTGCGAGGACGCCTGGCTGACGACGGCGGCGCTCGCCCAGCACACCGAGCGGCTCAAGTTCCTGGTGGCGTTCCGTCCCGGCGTGATCTCCCCCGTTCTCGCGGCGCAGATGGCCGCCACCTACCAGCGGATCACCCGGGGGCGGCTGCTGCTCAACGTCGTGACCGGCGGGGACTCGGTGGAGCAGCGACGCTTCGGCGACCATCTGGACCACGACCGGCGCTATGCCCGCACGGCCGAGTTCCTGAAGGTCGTGCGTGGGGCCTGGGGCGGGCAGCCGTACGACTTCGAGGGCGAGCACTACCAGGTGGAGGGCGCGCTGACCGCGCTGCCGCCCGACCCGTTGCCGGAGATCTTCTTCGGCGGCTCGTCGGCCGCCGCGGGTCCGGTCGCGGCGCAGCACGCGGACGTGTATCTGACCTGGGGCGAGCCTCCGTGGCAGGTCAAGGAGAAGATCGACTGGATTCGTCGGCTCGCCGAGGAGCGCGGTCGCTCGGTGCGGTTCGGTGTCCGGCTGCACACCATCTCCCGGGACTCCGCGCGCGAGGCGTGGGCGGTGGCCGACCGGCTGCTGTCCGACCTCGACGCGGAGACGATCGCGGCGGCGCAGCAGACCCTCGGCAGGAGCGAGTCGGTCGGCCAGCAGCGGATGCTGGCGCTGCACGGCGGTGGCTCGCTCGACCGGGACAAGCTGGAGATCGCGCCGAATCTGTGGGCGGGCGTGGGTCTCGTACGGGGTGGGGCCGGCACCGCGCTGGTCGGCAGCCACGCGGACGTCGCCGACCGGATCGAGGAGTACCACGACCTCGGGGTGGAGCACTTCGTGCTCTCCGGCTACCCGCACCTGGAGGAGGCGTACTGGTTCGGGGAGGGCGTGACCCCCGAGCTGGCCGCGCGGGGCCTGCTGCCGAGGATCCCCGCCTCCCCGCTGCTCGGCGTCCCGGCCGCGAACGGCCGCCCGGCGTCCGCGCCCGGCGGAGC
>NZ_JBEZNQ010000099.1:0-24167 GCF_040653315.1 Streptomyces sp. NPDC047981
GTGAGCGCGCGGGGCGGGGGAGCGGGAGCGCCGTCCGGCCGGTCCCCGCCGGTCAGGAGCCGCAGCCACCGGCCGAGCGTCGCCCGCAGCGCCGCCGGGTCGACGAGCGCGTCCACGTGCCCGTGGGCGTACTGCCCCTCCGCCGTGTACGCGGCCGGGTCGGCGTCCGGCGGCCTGACCCGGGAGCCCGCGAAGGCCACCTGCGCGGAGCGGAGCGCGAGGACCACGTCCGCGCCCGCGCCGACGGTCGCCCAGCCGCCACCGGTCGACGGGTCGCGCACCACCGTGACATGGGGGAGGCCCGCGCGCCGCAGCCGTACCGCCGCCCCGGCTACGCGCTGGAGCTGGGTCAGGGCGATCATGCCCTCCTGCATCCGGCTCCCGCCCGTGGCCACGAGCGACACCAGCGGGACCCGCTCGGCGACGGCGGTGTCGTACGCGGCGACGAGCCGGTCACCGGCCGCACGGCCGAGCGAGCCGCCCAGGAAGCCGAACTCGAAGACCACCAGGACCACCGGCCGGCCGCCGACCGTCGCCCTGCCGTACAGGACGGACTCCTCCTCGCCGGTCCGCTCGGCCGCACGCGCGCGTGCGGCGTCGTAACCGGCCCAGCCGATCGGCCCGTCCGGCCCGGGAGGCGGCCCGCCCGGGGCCGGGGCGGGCAGGGCGACGAAGTCCTCGGCCACCAGCGCGACGACCTCGCGGGCCGCGGGGCGCTCAGCCACGGCCGGACTCCGCGAGGGCCGCGGGCAGCGCCTTCTTCAGGAGCTTGCCCATGTCGTTGCGGGGCAGCGCGCCGAGGAAGTGGACCGTGCGCGGGCGCTTGTGCGGGGCGAGGAGCCCGGCGACATGGTCCGCGAGTTCCTCGGCCGTCGGCGGCTTCTCCGTGTCCGCGGCCACCACCCAGGCCACGATCCGCTCCCCGAGATCCGGGTCGGGCTCCCCGGTCACCGCGGCCTCCGCCACGGCCGGGTGGTCCAGCAGGGCGTTCTCTATCTCGCCCGCGCCGATCTTGTACCCGCCGCTCTTGATCAGGTCCGTGGCCTTGCGGCCGACGATCCGTACGTACCCGTCGGGTTCGCGGACCGCCATGTCCCCGGTGCGGAACCATCCCCCGTCGAAGGCGGCGGCGGTCGCGTCCGGCCGGTTCAGATACGCGCTGAACAGGTTCGGTCCCTTCACCTGGATCTCCCCGACGCTCTCCCCGTCGTACGCCGCCAGCTCCGTGCCGTCCTCCTCCACGAGCCGCAGCTCCACGCCCCGCAGCGGCAGCCCCACCGAACCGGGGCGCGGCGGGGAGCCCACGGGGACGGAGGTGTTCATCAGCGTCTCGGTCATGCCGTACCGCTCGACCACCGTCCGCCCGGTCGCCGCCGCGATCCGCTCGTGGTCGTGGACCGGCAGCGCGGCCGAGCCTGAGACCAGCAGCCGCGCCTCCGACAGCGCGCGGACGAGCGCCGGATCGCCGTCGAGGGCGTCCGCGATCCGGTGGTACATGGTCGGTACGCCGAACAGCATCGTGCCGCCGCCCGCGCCCAGCTCCCTGGCCACGCCCTCGACGGAGAACGAGCCCAGGTGGCGCACCGATCCGCCGCGCCGCAGCGGCCCGAGGATCCCCAGTATCAGTCCGTGCACGTGGAAGAGGGGCAGCGCGTGCACGAGCACGTCGTCCGCCGTCCACGCCCAGGCCTCCTCCAGCGCGTCCAGCGAGGCGGCGACCGCGCGGTGGGAGAGGACGACGCCCTTGGGCGGGCCGGTGGTGCCGGAGGTGTAGACGATCAGGGCGGGGGACTCGGGATCGTCCGGAGCGCCGGCTTCCGCGGCCGGCCCCTGCCCGTGCACGTCCACGTCGACCCGGGGCAGGGCGGCGAGGGCCGCCGGGAGGACGTCGTCCGCGCCCGCGAGGACGGCTCCCGGGGCGGAGTCGCCGAGGATGTGCGCCAACTCCCGCTCGCCGGTGCGCGGGTTGACCGGGATCACCGGGACGCCGGCCAGGAGCGCGGCCACCACGGCGACCGCCGTCCGGGAGGTCGGGGTGGCCCAGACGGCGACCCGCCCCGCGCCCTCGATCCGTACCGCCAGGGCGCCTGCCGCCCGGCCCAGTTCCTCGTAGGTGAGCGTCTCGGCGCCGAAGCTCAGCGCGAGCCGGTCCGTCGGGTCCTTCAGGGCGGGGAACAGGGCGGTCACGGGTCGTCCTCCTCGCGTAGCGGGATGCCGAGAGGCATTCTGCCCACGTCTCAGGGGCGCGGCGCTGCGACCTTGCTCACCTCCGGTGCGCCGCCGCCCTCTGTCGTGGGGGTGATCGTCCGCATCCGCCCGTACGCGTACACACAGCCCGCGAGCGCGAGGTCGGAGAGGAGCATGAAGCCGATCGAGTAGGAGTCCTTGGCGCTGTAGATCGCGCCCATCACCAGCGGCGGCACGAAGCCGCCGAGCCCGCCCATCGCCCCGACGATGCCGGTGACGCTGCCGACCTGCGGCTGCGGAGTGACCTGGGAGACGAGGGCGAAGACCGAGCCGCTCGCGGTGCCGAGCCCGGCGGCCATGCAGAGCAGGGCGATCGTCCCGCCCGGGTTCAGCGGCGGGTCGAAGGCCTGGACGATGGCGAACAGGGCGACGAAGCCGAGCGCGGCGGCCGTGACGAGCGCCGGGTGGATCCGGTCCGAGAACCAGCCGCCGATGGGCCGGAAGAGGACGGTGACCAGGGCGAAGCCGGCGGCCTTCGTCCCGGCGTCGGTCGGGTCGAGCTCGTACCAGGTCTTCAGATACGTCGGCAGGTACACCCCGAACGCGACGATGCCGCCGAAGCCGATCGCGTACAGCGCCGACAGTTCCCAGGTCACCCGCAGCCTCCCGGCCCTGCCGAGCCGGGTCGCCAGGGAGGCCGTGGGGACCGGCCGGTCGGGGCGGTCGGTGATCAGGAACAGGGCGAGGACGGCGTACGCGGCGAGGGCGACGGCGACCACGACGAACGGCAGGTTCTCGCCGTGCTTGGCGATGCGCGGGGTGAAGTAGCCGGAGAGCGCCACACCGCCCATGCCCATGCCGAAGATCCCCAGCGCGAGGCCCCGTTTGGCGGGCGGGAACCACGAGTTGACCAGCGGGATGCCGATCGCGAAGGTCGTGCCGCCGAGGCCGAGCAGGAAACCGACGGCGAGCATCGCGCCGTACGAGTTCTTCGCCGGGATCAGCAGCAGGACGGGCACGATCGTCAGCGCCGACACGAGTGGGAACATCAGCTTGGCGCCGTACCGGTCGGTGAGCGCCCCGACCGGGATCCGGCCCAGCGAGCCGACCAGGACGGGGACGGCGACGAGCAGCGACTGCTCGAAGGAGCTGAGGCCCAGCCGGTCCCCGTACCAACTGGCCAGCGGCGCCACCAGGTCCCACGCCCAGAAGGTGAGCGCGAATCCGATCGTGGCCATGACCAGGTTGCGGTAGGCGGTGCCGGAGGGCTTCGCGAGGGTGTCCACCCGCTCAGTCAAGTGCGGGCGGCGGACCGGTGCGCGCCGGGCTGGGCCGTACGGGGGCGCCTTCCGGCACCCCCTAAGGCCAGGTCACCGTGGTCGGCGGGCGGCCGTCGTCGGTCACCGTCAGACGCGGTCCTTCCTGCGTCGCCGCCACCTCGACCCGGATCGCCGAGACGCCCGGCCGGCGGTGGGCCGCCGCGAGGGCTCCGCGCAGGGCGGCGAGCAGGGGGTCGGCCTCGGCGGGCTCGACGAGCGTGTCGACCGCGCCGGTGAAGTGCACGGACGGCTGGAAGCCGAGGAGCACCGCAGCGCCGCCCGTCTCGCGCAGCACCCGGCCCCGGAAGGTCGTCGGCGCGTCGGCGGGCGGCTGCTGGAGGGCGAAGATGGCCGTGCGTACCTCCTGGATGGTGGAGTCCAGCTCGTCCACCGCCCGCCCGAGCAGCGTGGTGTCCTCGGGGGAGTCGAGGTCGCCGCCCGCCGCGCCGTCGCCGCCTGCCGCGCCGTCGGCGGTGCCGCCCGCGGTGGTGTCGGCCGCGCCGTCCGCCGTGGTGTCGGCCGCGCGGCGGCGCGTGGACTCCAGCATCATCTCGGTCGCGAAGAGCCGCTGGACCACGAGATCGTGCAGGTCACGGGCGATCCGGTCGCGGTCCTCGTAGACCGCCAACTGCTCCCGGTTGTGCTGCGCGTCGGCCAGGACGAGCGCGAGGGCCGCCTGGGAGGCGAACTGCGAGGCGAGCAGTCGCTCCACCGCCGTGTACGGGCGTCCGCCGAGGCGTCGGGGGAGCGCGAGCGTGCCGATGAGCCGCCCGCCGCTCTGCAGCGGCAGCATCATCGAGGGCCCGAACCGTGACCGCACATGGGTCGTCATCCGGGGGTCGGTCGCCGAGTCCTCGACGAACACGGCTTCCCCGCCGAGCAGTTGCTCCAGGACCGGCGAGCCGGGCGCGATCGTCGTCCCCACCAGGTCGCCCGGATCGTCCAGGGTCGACGCCGCCACGATCTCCATCCCGCCCTCCTCGGTGGGCTGGAGCACGACCCCGGCCGAGGCGTCGGCGAGGAGCCGCGCCCGCTCGGCGACGGTCATCAGCGCGTCCGCCGCCGGCTCCCCGGTGAGCAGCGCCGTCGTCACCGCCGCGGCGCCCTCGATCCAGCGCTCGCGCTGCCGGACGGTCTCGTACAGCCGGGCGTTGCCGATCGCGATCCCGGCCTGCGAGGCGAGCACCCGCAGCATCGACTGGTCCCGCCCGGTGAAGGGACCGTCGTGCTTCTCCGTGAGGTAGAGATTGCCGAACACCTCGGTGTGGACGCGGATCGGGACCCCGAGGAAGGAGTGCATGGCCGGGTGGCCCTCGGGCATCCCGCCGGAGCGCGGATCGGCGGTCAGATCGTCGAGGCGCAGCGGCTGCGGGTCCTCGATGAGGACCCCGAGGAGGCCGCTGCGCCCGTCGGGGAGGTGGGGGATCCGCTCCCGCTCGGCGTCCGTCAGGCCGGAGGTGAACAGCTCGGTGAGCCGTCCGCGCTCGGGGTCGACGACCCCGAGCGCCCCGTAGCGCGCGCCGATCAGCTCGGTCGCGGACTCCACGATGTGCTGGAGCGTGGCCCGCAGTTCGAGATCGGTGCCGACGCTCAGGACGGCCTGGAGCAGCATCGGCAGCCGCGGCGCCGCCTCCCCGCCGTCGTGATCGTCCCGGTCGGCCTCGTCCATCAGTGCCATGGGAGCATTGTCATACGAAACGGGCGATCGGGACGATCATTCCGCTTCGGCCAGCGGGTCGAGGACCATCGGCTGGATCTTGCCGTCCAGCATCGAGC
Source organism: Streptomyces sp. NPDC047981 (assembly GCF_040653315.1). Classification (NCBI taxonomy): domain Bacteria; kingdom Bacillati; phylum Actinomycetota; class Actinomycetes; order Kitasatosporales; family Streptomycetaceae; genus Streptomyces; species Streptomyces sp. NPDC047981. The sequence continues at coordinate 5,283 of NZ_JBEZNQ010000099.1, forward strand.
CGAGCCCCAGGATCGCGCACACGTCGGGCCGTTCGGCGATGTGCACCGGCATCCCGGTCGCCTCGCGCAGCATCTGGTCGAGGCCGGGCAGCAGCGCGCTGCCGCCGACCATCATGATGCCGCGCTCGGCGAGGTCGGCCACCAGGTCGGGCGGGCAGTCGCGCAGGATCTTGCCGATGCCGTCGAGGACGGCGGTCAGCGGCGTGTGGATCGCCTGGCGCACGGCGGCGGTGTCGACGGTCACCGAGCGGGCGAGGCCGGTGGCGACGTCCCGGCCGTGGATCTCGGTGTAGCTCGGCCCCTGGAGGGTCAGGCCGTTGCCGCTGAGGGCGAGTTGCAGCGGCCGGACCGACTGGCTGGGCAGCATCAGCTCGTGCTGGTGGCGCAGGTGCTGGATGACCGCGTGGTCGATCGCGTCACCGCCCACCGGGATCCGCTCGGCGGTCACGATCGACCCCAGCGAGAGCACGGCGACCTGCGTGGTGGCCGCCCCGCAGACCATGATCATGGTGGCGGTGGGCTGCTCGACGGGGAGTCCGCAGCCGACGGCCGCGGCGATCAGGGTGTCGACCAGCTCGACCCGGCGGGCGCCGAGACCGACGAGGGTCTCCACGGCCGCGCGCTGCGCGAGCGGGTCGCTGTCGTGCGGGGTGCAGGCGGCGGCGCGCAGCCGGGGCTTGCGGCGCAGCTGGCGGCGGAGCTTCTCGCCGAGGAGGTGACGGAGCATCCGCTGGGCCATCTCGATGTCGACGACGGTGCCGCCGGACACGGGCCGGGCGACCCGGATGTAGTCGGGGGTCCTGCCGGTCATCTTCTCCGCCAGCGCGCCGACGGCGATCAGCGCGCCGGTACGGGTGTTCACGGCGGCGACACTGGGCTCGTCGACGACGAGCCCGGCGCCCTTGACGAAGACCCGGGTCCGGGCGGCGCCCAGGTCGACGGCGACATGGCAACGACGCAGCTGCTCAAGGCTGACGGTCACGGCGGATCCTCCGGAGTGCGGTGCTGGCACGGGGCGAGGTGCGAGGTGTTTCGGCGTTCTGTTCGCATCGTGCGACCGGCTCCGGCGTGGCGCGCGCTGGGATGCGCCGCCCGGGGGTATAGGGGCGTCGTGCGGAGGGCGCGGGGCTCGCGGCGCGCCCCAAGGATCCTGACGTGGGGTCAGGGCGGAGGCGGGAGCAGACGCTGGAACAGGCCCCAGGTGAACTCGGCGGCGCCCGGCCCGCCGTCGGGGAGGGTGAAGTCGAGGCGCAGCCGGGTCGGCGCGCTGCCGTCGCGCGCCCGGGCCGGCGGGAAGGCGTTGCCGACCTCGGCGAGGGTGCAGCCCCAGGGCCGTAGATCCGCTTCCGTGCGCAGCTCGGGGGAGGGGGCGCCGGGTGCGCGGACCAGACCGCGGCCCCAGACGTCCGGCGCGGTCCGGCGGCCGAGCGGGCCCGCCAGGACCTCCCAGCGCAGCTCGGGCCAGAGCGACAGCTCCCACTGGAGCAGCTCGGAGTCGTACTGCTCCACCCGGCGGCGGGCCACCGGCTCACCGAGCGCGGACCGGTAGCGGGCCAGCTCGCCCGGCCCGCGACGGGCGTGCGCCCAGGCCTGCCAGCGCCGGTTGGCCTCGCGCATCGTCGTCCGCGTCGCGCCGAGCGCGCGGACGGCGTCCTCGACGAGATCCGGCTGGTGGTCGGCCATCCGGCGGAGCAGGACGAGCTGGAACTCGGTGGGACCGAACGGCTCGGACGAGGTCATGCGACCATCCTGCCCGAAGCGGGAGAATCGCGACGACACGCCGCCGACCTGCGGTTTCCTCACAGGATCCTCACCTTCCCGCCTACCTGTGGGGACGTGCCGACACATACTCTGCGGCAGCCATGGACTACTGCCATCAGTGCCGACGGCATCTCAACGGCGCCCTCGCCTGTGCGGGCTGCGGGACGCCCGTGGAGGAGCTGCGGTACGAGACCCCCCGCGCGCCCGAGTACGCGGCCGAGGCCGAGCACGTCTACGAACTGGACGTCGTCGAGCCTCCGCGCCCCGCCTCGGGAGGCCGGCGTGCCGCCAGGCGTGGAGCCGTGGCGCCCGCCGCGGCCGGTCGGGCGGCCTCGCGGAAGGGACGCAGGGCCCGCAGCCGCAAGGGGCGAAACGTTCTGGTGGGCTCGCTCGGGGTGCTGCTCGCGGTCGGTGCGCTGAGCCTGACGAAGGTGGCGCTCGACCCTCCGGACGAGGGGGGCGCCGCCACCGCGGTCCAGGAGGAGGAGGTCGTGGAGACCTCGCTCCCGCCCGTGCCGTCGGAGACCGTGCGGCCGACGGTGACCAAGGGCCCGGTCCGTGTGACGGCCTCGTCCTCACCGGTGGACGCGAGCACTCCGGCGCAGGGGCACACGGGGATACCCGGCGGGAGCTCCGGCGGCTCGGGCTCCGGGGGCGGCTCGGGCTCCGGGGACGGCGACGGGTCGGGGAGCGTGGCCGGGACCGGCCAGGGTTCGGACGGCGGTCAGGGCGGTCCGACGAGCGAGGCGCCGACGGGTTCGCCGTCCGCGTCCCAGCCCGGCGCCACGCCGACGGCCAGTGGCAGCGCGACGGCGCCGCCCGGTTCACCGGCGCCCACCACGCCGACGCCGACGCCGAGCCCCACAAGGTGCTGGCTCATCTTCTTCTGCTGAGGTTTCCCCGGGGGTGCCTTCCCCTGGGCGGCGGTTAGGCCGTGTCCTCGCCCAGCATCCGCTTCAGCAGGTCCCGCAGCAGCGTCCGCTCGACGTCCGTGAGCTGCCCGAGCGGCTCGCGCGCGAAGTCCAGGGAGTCCCGCAGCCGGCGGGCGGTGTCCAGGCCCTCCGGCGTGGGCGCGGCCAGCTTGACGCGGCGGTCGGCCGGGTCGGGGCGGCGCTCCACCAGGCCGCGCGCTTCGAGGCGGTCGACGATCCCCGTCACGTTCGACGGCTCACACCTCAGCTTCTCGGCGATCTTCCGCATCGCGACCGGCTCCAGCGACAGCAGTCCGAGGACCCGGGCCTGCGCGCCGGTGAGGGCGTGCTCCGAGGCCGCCTGCTCGTACTCCTCGTGGTACCGCGCCACGACCGTGCCGATCAGCTCGACGACTTCGACGGTCAGGGGGTCTGTGCGTGGGGTGGCCATGGGCACCATCGTACCCAGATACTTGACAACATGAAATATCCAAGCGCATGGTTGTTTCAGGTAGTGAAGTAATTTTCTCGTTCCAGGAGGCAGAGCCGATGTCCGTACTTCCCGCGTCCAGCCGTGAGTGGCACCTCGTCGCCCGTCCGCACGGCTGGCCCACCCCCGCGGACTTCGCGCTCCGTGAGGCCCCCGTCTCCGCGCCCGCCGAGGGCCGGATCCTGGTCAAGAACCTGCACTTCTCCGTCGACCCGTACATGCGGGGCCGGATGAACGACGTGAAGTCGTACACCCCGCCGTTCCAGCTGGACCAGCCCATGGACGGCGGCGCCGTCGGCGAGGTCGTCGCGTCGAACGCGGAGGGGATCGCCGTCGGCGACCACGTCCTGCACCGTCTCGGCTGGCGTGAGTACGCCGACGTGGACGCCAAGCACGCCGTCAAGGTCGACGCCTCCCTCGCCCCCCTCTCCCACTACCTCGGCGTGCTCGGCATGACGGGTCTGACGGCCTACGCCGGTCTCTTCGAGACCGCCTCCTTCAAGGAGGGCGACGTGGTCTTCGTCTCCGGCGCGGCCGGTGCCGTCGGCAGCCAGGTCGGTCAGATGGCGAAGCTCAAGGGCGCCTCCCGGGTCATCGGCTCGGCCGGCTCCGACGAGAAGGTCAAGCTGCTCGTCGAGGAGTACGGCTTCGACGCCGCCTTCAACTACAAGAACGGCCCGGTCAAGGACCAGCTCCGCGAGGCCGCCCCGGACGGCATCGACGTCTACTTCGACAACGTCGGCGGCGACCACCTCGAAGCCGCGATCTCCTCGCTCAACGTGCACGGCCGCGCCACCATCTGCGGCATGATCGCGCAGTACAACGACACCGAGCCGGTCCCCGGCCCGCGCAACATGGCCATGATCATCGGCAAGCGGCTGCGCCTGCAGGGCGTCCTCGTCGGCGACCACTACGGCCTGCAGCCGCAGTTCGTCCAGGAGGTCGGCGGCTGGCTGCGCTCGGGCGAGCTGAAGTACGACGAGACCGTCGTCGAGGGCATCGAGAACGGTGTGGAGGCCTTCCTCGGACTGCTCCGCGGAGAGAACACCGGAAAGATGATCGTTTCGCTGACCCGTTAGTCTTCCCTCAGCCGTCGCGATCGTGGGCGCGAGTCGCGGCGAACCAGCAGAAGGAAGCATCAGATGTCCATCCAGCAGACCGACGTCCTGTACACCGCCGTCGCCACCGCCGAGAACGGGCGTGACGGCCGGGTCGCGACCGACGACGGCCAGCTCGACGTCGTCGTGAACCCGCCGAAGGCCATGGGCGGCTCGGGCGCGGGCACCAACCCGGAGCAGCTCTTCGCCGCCGGTTACAGCGCCTGCTTCCAGGGCGCGCTCGGCGTCGTCGCGCGCAACGAGAACGCCGACATCTCGGGCTCGACGGTCACCGCCGAGGTCGGCATCGGCAAGAACGACGACGGCTTCGGCATCATCGTCAAGATCTCGGCGACCATCCCGAACGTGGACGCCGAGACCGCGAAGAGCCTGATCGAGAAGGCCCACCAGGTCTGCCCGTACTCCAAGGCGACCCGCGGGAACATCACGGTCGAGCTGGCCGTCTGAGTTACGCGTACCCTGAAGTGGGCCGTACCCCGACCGACCGGGGTGCGGCCCGCTGCGTTCGGGCCCCCGAAGGGCCGCCCGATAGGGTGATCGACATGCGAGATTTTGCGGCCGGGTTCGGATTTCTGGTACGGGGACAGAAGTGGGTCGGCCGGCACGGCCGGTGGCTCGGCTTCGGGCTGCTGCCCGGGCTCGTCACCCTCGTGCTCTACGTGGGCGCGCTCATCGGGCTCGGCTACGGAGCCGACGACCTGACCACCTGGGCGACGCCGTTCGCGGACGACTGGACCTCGCCCTGGCAGGGGCTCTTCCGGGGCTTCCTGACCGGCCTCGTCTTCGCCTTCGGGCTCTTCCTCGCGGTCATCACCTTCACCGCCGTGACCCTGCTCGTCGGCCAGCCCTTCTACGAATCGCTCTCCGAGCAGGTCGACCGCACCGAGGGCGGCGACGTCCCCGAGTCGGGCCTGCCGCTCTGGCGCGAACTGTGGATCTCCGCCCGTGACAGCCTGCGCGTGCTCGCCCGGGTCGCCCTCTACGGCATCCTGCTCTTCGCCTGCGGCTTCATCCCCGTCGTCGGGCAGACCGTCGTCCCGGTCATCGGCTTCTGCGTCTCCGGCTTCTTCCTCGCCCACGAACTGACGTCCGTGGCCCTCCAGCGCCGGGGTGTGGAGCTCGAGGAGCGCCTCCGGATGCTCAGGGGCCGCCGGATGCTCACCCTGGGCTTCGGTGTCCCGCTGGTCCTCTCGTTCCTGGTCCCGCTTGTCGCCGTGTTCCTGATGCCCGGCGCCGTCGCGGGCGCGACGCTGATGGCCCGCGAGCTGGGCGGCGAGAAGGGGGCGGACGCGGAGAAGACCCCCGCGCCGCCCGTCAGCAGCGCGCCGCCGAACTGGACGTGACCGGGCCGCACGCGGCGGTCGCCGCGGTGCCCGCCGGCCGCACGGGGTGGGCGTGCGGCCGGTCGGCGCCGCCCTGGGGCCTCCCGCGCCCGGCGGCGAACTCGGCGTGGCCGTGGCGCACCTGCTCCTCGCGCTGGGCGGCGTAGTCGGCGAGCCGGTCCGCCACCCCGCCCTCCGCCGTGTCCCACGAGGCGCCGAGTTCGACGGCGTCCTCCAGCACGTCGTGGATGCCCGAGGCCGCAAGCAGCCGCGCCGGGTGTGCCGAGTCGCCGACGAGCGCGACCCTGCCGCGCGCCCAGCCCAGGGGCGTCCGCCGCCTGGGCGCGGTCCACGCGCGCCAGTGCCGGCCTGTCGTCAGCAGGTTGCGGGCCTCGTACCCGATCTCCGGAAACGCCGCGAGCACCTGCTCCAGGTCCACCCGGTCCCCGAACAGGCCGCCACCGGTGTGGTGATGTCGTGTGGCGGAGACGCTCAGATACGCGTCGTCGGGCAGGGGGTGATGGGAGATGTGCCACTGCCTGCCCACCCAGCACGTGGTCGCCCGGTCCTGCCAGCGGTCGGCGACCAGCTCCATCGGGATGACGGTGCGATAGACCGCGAGGTGTCCCTCCGGGGCCCCGGCCGCCCACTCCGGACGGTGGTGGGCGAGGGAGTGGGAGCCGTCCGCGAGGACCAGCGCGTCTCCGGTGAGCGTCCGTCCGTCGGCGAGCCCGACGGTCACGGAACCGGGGTGCTCGGTGTAGTCGACCACGCGGCTGTCCGCGTGCAGGTGCACCGAGTCCAGTTCCCAGCAGGCGTCGAGCAGCGGCTCGTGCACATCGAGGCGGTGGGCCGTCGCATGGGTCGGGCAGGCCCCCCGGCGGCAGGCGGGCAGCGCGACCGAGGAGACCAGCTCTCCGGTCGAGCCGTCCCTGACATGGAACGCGTCGATCGTCAGCGACCGTTCCCGTACGGCGTCCCCGACCCCCAGCCGGTCCAGGAGCTGGAAGGCGTGCGGCGCCAGGCTGATCCCCGTCCCGCTCGCGGCGAAGAGCGGCCGCTGCTCCAGGACGAGCACCTCATGGCCCCGCCTCCCCAGAGCCACGGCGGTGGCCAGACCGCTGATGCCGCCGCCGGCGACCAGAATTCGCATGGCGCGATCATGCGCCTCGGACGGCCGCCGGGGCGACGACGGCAGGGTGCCTGTGTCAGATCTTCGCGGCGAGATGACACAGGCCGAAGATGGATGTTTAGTCAACGCGGTGTCCATTTTGTCGTGTTCGGGCCGTGGTCACGCGGGACGGCGCAGGCGCTCCATGGAGTCCATGCACTGGCTCCACGGGCGAACGCGGGCCCGGGTGGCCGCGACCACCTGGGCGACGTGTGCGGCCGCCGCCAGGGTCATGTGCCGATGCCAGCCGGCGCAGGTCCTGCCCTCGTAGTCGAGGGTCCCCACGTGCGACGCCGAACTGGCGAAATCCTGCTCCACGCGCCGGGTGAACTGGGCCAGCCGCAACAGGACGCCGAGCGGTGTCGCCGTCAGGTTGGTGAGCCAGCAGTGGGCCGGCTGCCCCTCTCCGCCGTCCCACTGCCCCAGCAACAGCAGCGGGTGCCCGGCCCATTCGACCCGGACCCCGGCGATCAGGCTCGCGCGCACGGCGCCCGTCGCCGGGTCCGTCCACTCCACCGGGCGCCGCCTCATGCGGTGCTGCTGCAGCAGGCGGTCGGCGCGCAGCGGGCGGCGGGCCGGCCCCTGCCCCTGCGCCGGCAGCACCGGCAGGTGGGCGGGCACGGCGGCGAGTAGTGGCGCGCCCGCCGCCATGTACCGGTCGAAGGCCGGACGTACGTCGGCGCCGGGGACGTCCAGAACCACGGGCCGGGGCCCGAGCGGGGACCGGTCGAGGCCGAGCGTCGCCACCGCGGCCCGTTCCGCGGCCTCCTCGCCGGCGCCGACCAGGTTCCACTGCACCGGCACCGTGACCTCCTGGGCGACGCCCCACACCCCGACGGCCTGCCGACCGCCGGGTGCCCGGGCGCCGGAGACGCCTCGCACCACCCAGGCGGCGAACCGCAGCTCGTGGTCGGCGTAGCCGCGCAGCGCCCTGCTGAGCGGCTCCCAGTCCCACGTCGACGAGGCGATGAAGTGGTGCAGGCTCTGCGCCAGTTCGGGGCCGCCGACATGTGCGGCGATGTTCCGTACCGACTTACGGCCCTCGGTCGCGATCAGGCCGCGCAGATACTGCTCCCCCCTGATCCGCTGGTCGCTTCGGGGCAGTCGGGTGAAGAGTGCCTCGGAGAGCTCGTTCAGGACACTGGTGCTGCTGCGCATGTGGCGCCCCCTCCGCTGGTGTCGTGTCCAGATCCCTCACAACATAGCGATGATTATTATTTTTTGTCGAGAGGAAAAGCCCAGGTGAGACCGGTCGCACGGGGTGTGGGTGCGTCAGCCGCGCACCGGATCTCGTCGGGTCCGGCCCCAGCGCCGCATCGCCGGACGCTCCACTCCGACGTACAGCAACCAGCCACCCAGCACGGAGACGGCGAACATGGCCGCGAGGACGCCGATCCCGGCGAGCGTCCCCACCCGGCCCTCATCCATGATCATCGTCCGCACCGCGTACATCACGACGTAGTGGATCACGTAGAAGCCGAAGGAGATCTCGCCCAGCCAGATGGCCCACCGGCTCCGCAGCACCGTGCGCCGGCCGGCGACGTCGATCCGTGCCACGGACACGATGAGCAGCGCCAGCGGTACGGCCGTCACCACATAGAGCCCGTACAGCCAGGGAGCGGCGAGGGCCGCCGCGTACGACAGCGCCAGCAGGGCCACGGCCGCACCCAGGGGCAGCCGGATCCAGCGGCCGGCGAGCACCGCGCGCGCCGTGATCATGCCCAGCGCGAACTCGAAGAGCCGGACCGGGGGGAAGTTGTACGCGAACCACCACTGCACCACCGACAGCGGATACCCCTCGGGCGTCTGCGGCGCGCTCGGCAGCAGGAACCGCACGACGAGCTGGACGCCGATCATGGCCGCGACCGTCGCGCCGGCCCAGGCCCACAGGTGACGGGCCGGAATCCGCCGCACGAGCTTCAGCAGGAAGGGGAACAGGAGGTAGAAGAGCAGCTCGCTGCAGAGCGACCAACTCGGCAGATTGACGCTGATGTACGTGTCGTGCTGCGGGAACCACGAGTGGACGAGGAACAGGTTGGGCAGCCACGCCGAGGGGGCCGTGAACGCCGCGGCGAACAGCACCATCGCAAGGGCCCAGACCACGACGTGGTTCGGGTAGATCTTCATGAGGCGGCGGCGCCAGAACGAGGTGACCCGGTCGCCCTCCCTGGCCGACCAGGTGAGGACGAAGCCGCTGAGGATGAAGAAGAAGGAGACCCCCATCCAGCCGGCCTTGCTGAAGAGCCACTCGTAGCCGCCCGCGACGTCCTCGTCCGCGAACGGGCTCAACGGGAAGTTGGTCAGCGAGGAGTGGAACGCGAAGACGAGCGCCGCCGCGAGGAAGCGCAGGCCGGTGAGGGACGGCAGCCGTGCCGCCTCGGACGTTCTCTCGCGCGGCTCGGCGGCCTGCGGCCGCGTATCGGTCGCCAGGGCATTCATGGGTCACACTCCCGCTGCGGTCACGGTGACGGTGTCGGACGCGTGGCCGGCCGGCTCCCGGCGGCGCCGGCGCTCGGACAGTGCGAGCTGTACGACGACCAGGGTGCCGAGCGCGGTCAGCACGGCGGCGGCCAGGGGCACGGCACGGACTCCGAGGCCGAGGTCGATGACCTCACCGCCGTACCAGGAGCCGACGGCCGCGCCGACACCGAAGGCGGACATGTTCGCGGTGAGCGACAGCGTCGGGGCCTCGGCCGCCGTGGACAGCACGCGGGTCTGGAGCCCCGGGATCAGCGCGAAGGTGGCCACGGAGAAGAGGAAGACGAAGAGGCCGCTGAGCGCCATGACCGGGCTGACCAGCCAGTAGAGGGCGAGGGTCACGGTCAGCAGGGTCGAGAGGCCGATGATGCTTGCCATCAGGGCGCGGTCGGCCAGTCGGCCGCCGATCATGTTGCCGACGATGGAGCCGACGCCGTACGCGATCAGGAGCCCCGGCACCCAGGAGTCGGCGAAGCCGCTGACGTCCGTGAGCAGCGGCACCATGTAGGTGATCAGGGTGAACATGCCGCCCGAGCACAGCGCGGTCGCCAGGACGGTGCCCAGCACGTCCCACTTCTTGAAGACCTTCAACTCACGGGCCACACCGGCGTTGTCGGTGGCGCCCTTCGCCGTGGGGACGGTCACCCAGACCAGCAGGGCCGCGGCCACGCCGAGGACGGCGATGGTGCTGAACGTCGTGCGCCAGCCGAAGTGCTGGCCCACGAACGTACCCAGCGGAACGCCGAGCACGGTTGCGAGGTTGATGCCCAGCTGGGTCGCGGCGACCGCGCTGCCGGCCTTCTCCTTGGGCACCATCGAACCGGCCGCGACCACACAGAGCGCGACGAACGTGCCGTGGATGATCGCGGTGATGATCCGGCCGACGACCAGGACGGCGTACGAACCGGCGCTCGCGGAGACGATGTTGCCGACGACGGAGACCGCGAGGAGGCCCGTCATCAGGGTGCGTCGCTCGATGCGGGTGGTCAGCAGCGTGACCAGCGGGCCGCCGAAGGCCATGGTGAGGGCGTACACGGCGACGAGGAGACCGGCGGTGGAGATGCTCACCGCGAGGTCGTCGGAGAGTTCGTGGAGCATGCCGCTGGGGACGAGTTCGGCGGTACCCACACAGAAGATGGCCAGGATCAGACTGACGAGGCGAATTGGCATGACGTTCCTAGGGGAGGGGGTCGGGGGGACGGGTGGCGGAGCGGGTCCCGGGTCTCGGCGCCGGGTTACGACGCCTTCCGGGACAGGGCGACGTCCGCCGTGCTCGCGTCGAGCGCGGGAAGCTCCGGCGACTCCCGTCGTGTGCGGGCCCACATGAGCAGGGAGAGGGCCAGGGCGACGGTGGTGGCGAGGGCGGCGGTCAGGGTGACGGCCCGCACGCCGAGGCCGAGGTCGATGGTCGTGCCGCCGAGCCACGCGCCGAGGCCGTTGCCCAGGTTGAAGGCGGACACGTTGGCGGAGAGCGCGAGGGCCGGGGCGGCGGACGCGACCGCGAGGATGCGCGCCTGGAGCGCGGGAATGATGGAGAAGCCCGCCGCGCCGAAGACGAAGAGCGCGATGATCGCGGGGACGGTGTAGGGGCTGGCGCCCCAGAAGAGCAGCAGGGCGCCGAGGAGGGCGGCCTGGGCGCCCAGGACGCCGCGCATGACGTTCTTGTCCGCGGCCTTGCCGCCCAGGATGTTGCCGAGCACCGAGCCGACGCCGAAGACGATGAGCAGGACGCCCACCATGGGGGCCGAGAATCCGCCCACGTCGCGCAGCAGGGGGGCCAGGTAGGTCGAGGTGGTGAAGACGGCGCCCTGGGCGAGCACGGTGATCAGCATGGAGAGCTGGAGACTGCCCTTGCGGAACACCTTCAGCTGTTGGCGCACGGAGCCGCTCACCTCGGCCGCACCCTCGTCCTCGGTCGACAGGCCGCTGGGCACGAACCGCTGGATGAGCAGCACGCACACCAGGGCGAAGGCGGTGATGAAGACGAACGTGGCCCGCCAGCCGAACTGCTGGCCGATGAACGTGCCGATGGGGGAGCCGAGCACATTGGCGAAGTTGAAGCCCAGCGCGATCTTGGCCATGGCGGTCGCCTGCTTGTCCGGCGGGGACATGAGGGCGGCCACGTGCCAGGCCACGGCGGCGAAGGTGCCGTGGCTCAGGGAGGTGAAGACCCGCGCCCCCATCAGCGTCGCGTAGTCGGGGGCCAGGGCGGCGACGAGGTTGCCGGCGATGAAGATGCCCATCAGGCCGAGCAGCAGGGCCTTTCGGGCCCACTTGGTGGTGAGCAGGGTGATGATCGGGCCGCCGATGGTCACGCCCAGCGCGTAACCGGTGACCAGCAGGCCGACGGTCGGGACGGACACGTCCAGATCGGCCGACATCTCGGGCAGGATCCCGGCGATGACGACCTCGGCAGTGCCCACACAGAAGACCCCGAGCATCAGGGCCAGGAGGGGCAGTGGCATGGGGATCCGCGCCTTTCGTGAGGATGTCGAACCATCCACCGAGCAAGAAGGAAGATGTATTCGTTTGCATGTAAATCATGGAGGAACATGAGAGTGTGGTCAACCGCAGCAAGGAGTTACGCTGGGCGACGGGGGAGATGGGCACCTGGAATGGTTCGAGAGACTGAGTGAAGGGCCACGTCAATGGAGACTTGGGGACCCGGGGCCGGGCGCGACGAGGTGGCCCTCTGGCGCCAGCTCGCCCGCTTGACGGAGCAGGTCAACTCGACGGTCGGCAGGCGGTTGACGCGCGGCCACGGCGTCGCGATGAGTGAACTGCTGCTGCTGCTCTCCCTGACGGAACAGCGGGACGGCACGCTGCGCATCTCCGACCTGGTCAAGGCGCTGGGGGCCAATCAGTCGTCCGTCAGCCGGATGGTCGCCCGGCTCGAGGAGGCCGGCTGGGTCGTGCGCCGCAGTGCCCAGGGTGACAAGCGGGGCGTGGACGTGCAGGTCACCGCCGAGGGCGCGGAGCTGGCCGGCGCGGCGCGGCGGACCTTGAGCCAGGCCCTGGCCGAGGCCCTGGACGCGGCCGCACTGAACGACTCGACGGCCTCGCTCGTCGCCCGGCTGCGGTACACGCCGGCGGCGCCGACGGCCTGAGCGCCCCCCCTCGCCTTCTCGTGCGGCCCCGGCCGCGGGTCCGACACCCGCGACCGGGGCCGCGTCGTCGTGTCCGGCGCCTCGGTGGCCGTGCCTCGGGGTGGGCGCGTCGGAGCGATAAGTAGATGCATCGGAATGCATTTACTATGACCCTCATCACGTTGCGATGTATGCATGTGGGGCTCTAATGTTCGAGCCGTGACGGTCAGGCTTCGGGCCGCGTCGGATGGATTGCCACCCCTGAACGCCAGGCGACAGCCGGGTGGGCGCTCCGACCGCGGCGACGCCACGTCCATCGAACGCCGCGCACCTCGCGTGACCCACCGACGCTCCTGGGGGAATTGCCATGTCCGAAACCACGATGTCCCGGCCCGTCGGCCTCAACTCGGTCGCCGACCTGCCCAAGCCGCCCGGGCTCCACTGGAACGTGAGGGCCCACCAGCCCGTCGCCTACGGCGTCAGCATGGTGCGCGGCCTCCTCGACCTCGACAACCCCACCCTCGCCCGCGCCTGCGGCGGCGGACAGGGGACCCCGTTCCGCTGCCTCCTGGTGATCGACGCCACCGTCGACACGCTCTACCGGGATCGCTTCGCCGACTACTTCGAGCACTGGCAGATCGAGGCGAGCTGGCAGGTCGTCCAGGGCGACGAGGAGGCCAAGTACCTCGAACAGGCCGTCCGCGTCACCGAGGCCATGTCGCGGATGGGCATCCTGCGCCGCGCCGAGAAGGTCGTCGCCGTCGGAGGCGGTGTCGTCCTCGACATCGTCGGCTTCGCCGCCAGCATGTACCGCCGCGGCGTGCCCTACGTCCGCGTCCCCACCACGCTGATCGGCCAGATCGACGCCGGCATCGGCGTCAAGACCGGCATCAACTACGGGCACCACAAGAACCGCCTCGGCTCCTACTTCGCGCCGGAACTCGCCCTGATCGACCCGGAGTTCCTCCGCACCATCGACCCGCGGCACGCCGCCAACGGCATGGCGGAGATCATCAAGATGGCCCTGGTGAAGGACGCCGCCCTCTTCGAGCTCCTGGAGGCGACCGTCGGCACCATCACCCCCGAGACCCTCGCCGGCTGCGGCTCGACCGTCAGCGAAGTGCTCTCCCGGGCCATCTCCGGCATGCTCGACGAACTCGAGCCCAACCTCTGGGAGCAGGTCCTCGAAAGGTCGGTCGACTACGGCCACACCTTCAGCCCCTCCCTCGAACTGCGCGCCGACCCGCCGCTGTTGCACGGCGAGGCCGTCGCCGTCGACATGGCGATCTGCCTCGCCCTCGCCCACCTGCGCGGCCACCTGTCGCAGGCCGACACCGACCGCGCGCTCCGGCTGCTCGTCGGCTTCGGACTCCCCGTCTCGCACCCCGTGTTCACCGAGGACCTCCTCGTCGAGGCGCTCGCGGACGCCGTCAAGCACCGCGACGGGTACCAGCGCGTACCGCTGACCCGGGGCATCGGCTCCGTCGTCTTCGCCAACGACCTCACCCCCGCCGAGCTCGCCCGCGCGCTCGAGTTCGTCGGTTCCTGGACGGCGGCCGCGGAAGGCGCGCTCGTCGGTGCGGCGAAATGAGCACGGCCGTCACTGTCTTCGACGTCGGCGGGACGCACATCCGGCAGGCCTGGTGGCTGCGCGAGGGAGAACTGCGCGGCCGCACCTCGCGCCCCTCGCCCACCTTCCGGCGCTTCCCCGGTGCCTCCGTCGCCGAACTCCGGGCGATGATGGTCCGGGAGCTGTGCGACGCTGTGCCTGAGACGCAGGACGCCGTCGTGGGGATCTCCTTCGGCGCCGCGCTCGACCACCGCTCCGGAACCGTCTACGCCTCCGCACCCCTGTGGGGCGGACACAGCGAGCCGTACGACCTGCGGGCCGCCCTGGAGTCGCGGCGGCCGGACGTCCGCTGGCACCTCGTCAACGACGTGACCGCCGCCCTCCTGCACGCCGCCGCGGCCCCCGCCCGCCGCGACCACCGCAAGATCCTGCTCGCGACCATCAGCACCGGAATCGCCTGCCGGGTCCTCGACCGGCGGCAGGGCTCCGTCCCGGTGGACGGCGCCGGGCTGCAGGGCGAGATCGGCCATCTGCCCGCCCACGCCGAACTGGACGGCCGCGCGGTCGACCTGGACTGCGACTGCGGGCGGACCGGCCATCTCGCCGCCTACGCCTCGGGGCCAGGCATCGCCAGGATGGCGGAAGCCCTCCGGCGGCGCGCCCCCGAGCGCTGGGCGGCGTCCCGGCTCGGCGCCCTCACCGCCGAGGGCGTCGCCTTCGAGACGGCGCTGCGCCGCGCGCTGGACGCGGACGACGCACTCGCCGCCGAACTGCTCGACGCGGTCACCGCCCCCGTCGCCGACGTCCTGCGGACGACGCTCTGCCTCGACCCCGAGATCGACGAGGCGGTCCTGACCGGCGGCGTCGTGCACGGCCTCGGCGCCCACTACCGGCGTGCCCTCATGGGGCACCTCACTCGCCAAGGGCTCTATCTGACCAGCGAACTGACCCCCGACTGGCTGGAGCGGCGCATCACCGTCACCGGCCCGGGCGAGGCCGCCGGCCTCGCCGGGGCGGGGATCGCCGCCTGCGCGGGAGCACCGGCATGAGGGCGGCCCACGAGGTCCCGCACCACCAGGCACTCGTCCGGGAAGCCGGCCGGGTCGCGCTCCGCTCCCGGTACACGCCCCACCCCGCGCCCGGCGAACTCCTCGTCGCCACGCAGGTGGCCGGGGTGTGCGGAACGGACCTCCAGATGCTGCGCGGTCTGCGGGACGACCCGTCACCGGTGATCGGCCACGAGGGCATCGCCCGCGTGGTCGCCGCCGGCGCGGGCGTGCCCGACGCACTGCGCCCCGGCACCCCCGTCGTGGTCAACCCGACCCACCGGACGGACCCTTCGTTCCTGCTCGGCCACAACGTCGAGGGCCTGCTGCAGGAACGTACCCTCATCCCGGCGACGGCGGTCCGGGACGGCCTCGTCCTGCCGCTGGAGCAGGCCCCCGACCCCGTCCTCGGCACACTCGTCGAGCCCCTGGCGGGCGTCCGGTACGCCCTCTCCCTGCTCGCCACCGCCCGCCCCCGCACCCTGGTCGTGTACGGCGACGGGACCATCGGACACCTCGCCGTACGAGCCGCGCGCCGCCTGCTCGGCGCGGACGTCCGCACGGTCCTCGTGCACCACACCCGCGAGGGACGGGACTGGAGCGCCAGGCACCCGGTGGCCGGCACGGAACCGGTGCTCGGCGGAGACCGGTACGAGCTGCCGCCCCTGGGCGAGGGCCCCCTGGCCGTCCTGCTCGCCACCCCCCGCGACGCCACCGGCCGGGCCCTGGAGTCCGCGCTGCGCCTCGACGGCGGCGACACGACGATCGACATGTTCGGCGGACTCCCGCCGGGCGCCGCCAGCGCGCTGCTGCCCGGTGTCGACCTCACCGCCGTCCGGGCCGCCAACTGCGCGGGCCGTCCCGTGCCGGCCGCCTTCACGGAGGCGGTCACCACCGACGGCCGGCGCGTACGCCTGACCGGCCACAGGGGCGTCGGCAACCACCATCTCGCCGAGGCCACGGCCGAGTTGCACCGGCACCCCGCCGCCTACCGCGACCTCGTGACCCATGTCGTGGAACCCGCCGAGGCCGCCCGGATCATGACCGCCCTCGCGGCCGGCGGCAGCAGGACCGTCGCCGGTGAACGGCTCATCAAACTCGCGGTGCGGTTCGCCCCCGCGCCGCCCTCACCCAAGGAGACTCCGTGCCCGTAGAGGGACAGCATCGCCGCCGCGCCCTGGTCGTGGGCGGGTCGACGGGCCTCGGCCGGGGCGTCGCGGACGCCTGGGCCGACTCGGGGCTCGACGTCCTGGTGCTCAGCCGGTCGGCCCCGACCGGACCCGGCGCCGACCGGCTCCGCTGGACGGCCACCGACCTCACCGACTCCGACCAGGTCGCCCGCGGCCTGGCGGAAGCGGCCGCCGCGCCCCTGCACGCGGTCTGCTACTCGGCCGTCCACTACGGCGCCGGACGCGCGTTGTTCCGGGACTGCGAGGAGACGGAGTGGCGCCGCCAGATCGACGTCAACCTGCACGGACTGTGGCTGACGCTCTCCCGGACGCTCCCGGCGCTGCGCCGGGCCGACGCCCCGGGCGTGTTCCTCGGGATCTCCTCCGAGGTGGTCTACAACGCGGGGCCCGGACGCTCCGGGTACGCCGCGTCGAAGGCCGCGGGCTCGGTCCTGCTGGACTCCGTCGCCCAGGAGGAGAGCGCGGAGGCCCCCGGCGCGGAGGCGCTGCGCGTCGTGCAGGCCCTTCCGGCCGAGATGGTCGACACACCGGGGATCCGGCGGCGGCGCCCCGAGGGGTTCGACTACAGCGCGTACATGAGCCCGGCGAGCTTCGGCCCGCTCGCCCGTGAGCTGGCCGCGACCTCCGGCGCCGGACTGCACGGCGCCCACCTCGTCGTCGACGGCACGGGCGCCTGGCACCCGGTCGGCGAGGGCCTGCCGCGGTCCCAGAGCCGCACCGTCCGGTCCCGGGCCGCGTCGTGACCCGCGCCCCTCTCGTGGCGCTGGCCGACTGGCGGCTGCCCGGGGACCCCTTCGACGCGGTCGAGCAGGCCCACGCGCTGGGCGCCGACGGCCTCCAGTTCGACCTCGGCGGACCGGGCCGGGGAGCGTGGCTCGACGCGCCGGGAACCGTCGACCGGCTCCGGGAGGCGTGCGCGGCACGCGGACTGGCACCGCTCGCGGTCGCGGGCAACACGCTCAACGACATCGGACTCACCGCACCCGCGGGCAGCGAGGACGCCGCACGCGCCGAGCACGTCCTGATCCGGGTGCTCGACGCCGCCGCCGCCCTCGGGGCGCCGCTGGCGTTCGTACCGAGCTTCCGCCGCAGCGCCGTCCACGACCTGGCAGACCTGCGGCGGACCGCGGTCGTGCTCGCCCGGGCGGCGCGGGAGGCGGAGGCCCGCGGGCTGCTCCTGGCCAACGAGAACGGCCTCGACCCGGAGCGGGCGCGGGCTCTCGCGGAGGAGGTGGCCGTCCCCTCGTTCCGGCTGCTGCTCGACACCTACAACCCGAAGGTGGCCGGCGTCGACGTCCTCGCGCTCGTCGAGGCGACCGGCGCGTGGATCGCGCCGCAGGTCCATCTGAAGGACGGCACGGCCGGTGTCGTCGGCACCGAACTGCTCGGGGACGGCGACGGCCGGGTCTGGGAGGCGCTCGCCGCACTCCGGGCCCAGGGGAGCGCACCCGACGCACTCGTCCTCGAGAACGACTACCGCGACGGCGACCCCCGGCGCCCGGCCCTCGACCTCGCCCGCGCACGCGCCCACGCCACCGACCCAGCCCACACCAGGAGTTGAATTGTCCAGCGTTCCGTCCACCTACGACACGACCCGGCTCATGGACGGCGTCGTGAGCCTGGGCAGCCACGCCTTCCCCCGGGAGCCCCTCGGCGCGGACACCGTCGTGATCGAGCCCACGTACATGGGGATCTGCCGGGCGGACATCAAGGAGATCATCGGCTCACGGGACGTCATGGAGGACCGCGGCCCGCTGTTCGGCCACGAACTCGTCGGCACGGTCTTCTTCGCGGGCGCCGACACCGGCTTCGAGGAGGGCGACCCGGTCACCCTCAACCCGAACATCACCCCGAACCGGACCACCGGCTTCGCCGAGTACGTCTTCGTGCGCGGCACGAAGGAGGAGCTGGACGAGGCCGTCGTACGGCTGCCGGAGTCGGAGGCGGGCATCGGCGAGGGCGTCTGGATGCCGGAGCCGTTCGCCTGCATCGTGCACGCCCTGCGGAAGCTGCTGGAACTCACGCGGCAGACCTCCCTCGCGGGGAAGCGGGTGGGCATCGTCGGCGCCGGCTGCGCCGGGCTGATGTTCGCCATGTACGCCCGGCACCTGGGCGCGTCGGTCGTGGTGTTCAACCGGGGCGAGGAGCGCCGTGTCTTCGCGCGGGAGCAGGGCATTCTCGCGGAGGGCGAGATCGCCGCGCTCGCGGAGGCGGGGGAGCGGCGCGACGCGTTCGACGTCGTCGTCGTGGCCCCCACGGTCGCCACCGCCGAACTCCTCGACGTGGCGGCCGGCCTGGCCGCCGACGGCGCAGTCCTGCTCGTCTACGGCGGTACGCGCGAGGGCGACCGCTTCCCCGGCGGCGAGGTGGACGTGGACGCCGTCCGCCGGAGCGAGCGCATCGAGTCCGTCCGGCACCGGGGGAAGCGGCTCGACATCGCCGGTGCCTACGGCTGCGGCAGGGAGGACTACGAGGAGGGGTTCCGGCTGCACGCGCTCCACCCCGAGCGCTTTCCCCTGGAACGGCTGGCGTCGCGGCGGCTCGACCTGGCCGAGCTGCCGGCCTTCGTCATGGACGCCGCCGCAGGGGTGCTCGACCTGCCCGGAAAGGTGCTGGTCAGGGCGGGCTCCCGAGGCTGATCGGAGCCGCCAGGAGGCGTTCGACGGTGGCCTCGCCACGGGACTGCTTTGCCATGGAGGGAGTATAGGTCCGGGTCAAGAACTCGAATATTTTTCTAGAAAC
>NZ_JBEZNQ010000100.1:0-24092 GCF_040653315.1 Streptomyces sp. NPDC047981
CCGTCCCCCGCCCGTGCCCCGGCGCGCGCCCCCGCCCACGCCGCCCGATCCGTCACCACTCGCGGGCGGCTATGAGCTCCTCCACGTCGGCGTCGGCGAAGCCGTAGGCCGTGGCGACGAACCAGAAGTTCTCGGCGATCTCCTCCCGGGCCACGGTCTCGATCTCGCTTCCGGCCTCGTCGAAGTCCGCCTCCAGCGCGTTGAACTCCTCGGTGGCGACCTCCGTCAGCGCGTAGAGCGCGGTCAGGTCGGCCGGGCGCTCCGCCTCGATCCGCTCGCAGAGCCGCAGCAGGATCGCCCGCCCCTTGTCGACCACGTGGTCCGGGTAGTACCCGTCCTCGTACAGCGCCTTGAGAAACGCGTACCCCGTCACCTGCTCGTTCGTGATCGGCATCCTGGCCCCTTCCCCTGGTGATCACCGGACGGGTCCATCGTGCAGCACGGCACTGACAACGCCCCTCGGGCCGGGTCGGGGTGACACTCTGGTGGGACGGTCCGACGACGAGGAGGGGTGGCCCTTGAGCACCGATCCGATCCACCGGGAACTGGACCGGCTCGCCGAGGGGACGGCCGCCCAGGTCATCGCCTGGCGGCGGCACCTGCACCAGCACCCGGAGCTCTCCAATCGCGAGGCGGGAACCGCCCTGCTGATCGCGGATCACCTCCGCTCCCTCGGCCTCGACGAGGTCCGCACCGGGATCGCCGGACACGGTGTGGTGGGGGTGCTGCGCGGCGGAGCACCGGGCGGGCGCGTGATGGCGCTGCGGGCGGACACCGACGCCCTGCCCGTCGAGGACCTGTGCGGCGAGGAGTTCGCCTCGCGGGCCGTGGACGCCGACTACCCCGGTGGCCCGTTCCCCGTCTCGCACGCGTGCGGCCACGACTGTCACACCGCCATGCTGATGGGCGCGGCGACCGTGCTCGCGGGGGTGCGCGAACGGCTGCCGGGGACGGTGCTCTTCGTCTTCCAGCCCGCAGAGGAGGGGCCTCCGGTCACCGAGCGGGGCGGGGCCCTGGCGATGCTCGACGACGGCGCGTGCGCCGATCCGGTGCCGACGATGACGTTCGGCATGCATGTCACGCCGTACCCCAAGGGGTACGTGGGCTACCGGGTGGGCAATCAGTACGGCGCCTCCACCCTCGTGCGGATCGTCGTCACCGGCAGGCAGACGCACGGCTCCACGCCGTGGCAGGGCGTCGATCCGATGCCGGCCGTCGGGGCGATCCTCACCGGCATCGGGCAGTTGTACCGTCAGGTCTCCGCGTTCGACCCGATCACGGTCTCCATCGGCCACATCGAGGATGTCGGACGGTTCAACATCGTCGGCCAGACCGTCACCCTGTGGGGCACGGTCCGCTGCGCGGTCGAGTCGGACATGGCGGAGGTGAAGGGCCGGTTGGCCACCTTGGCGGAGCACTCGGCGGCGGCGTACAACGCCTCGGCGACGGTCGAGTTCCTCCAGCCGGTGCCGCCCGTGCACAACAGCGCGGCGTGGGTCGCGGCGGGCCTGCCGACGCTCCGGCGGGTGGTCGGCGAGGAGCGGACCGTGGAGACCGGGGCGACGCTCGGCTACGACGACGTGTCCGAGTTCATCGCCCGCTTCGGCGGTCTGTACGTGATGCTGGGCGTCCAGGACGCCTCGCTGGACGCGGCAGGCCACCCCGTTCCGGTGCCGGGAGGCCGGGGCCTGGTCACCAACCACAATCCGCACTTCTACGCGGACGACGACACCCTGGTGACCGGCGTCCGGCTGCACGCGCACATGGCGTACGACCATCTGACGGGCAGCGTGACCGGCTAGGGAGGGTCAGGAGAGCATGGCCGTCCGCCCGAAGGGCGGGGCCGGCGGACGGCCGCTCCGAGTTGCGGCGCGTCGGACAGGCGCGAGGCTGGGACTCACACCCGCGTACCCCGCAGGGAGAGACGATGAAGGATCTCGCAGCCCTCGCCGACGAGCATCTGGCCGCCGCGCGCGACGCCCCGCACGGCCGCAGCGCCCAGGTGGTGATGCACGACGGGGTGCTCCGGCAGAGCGTGATCGCACTGCTGTCCGGAACCGCGCTCGATGAGCACAACGCGCCCCCGGCGGCGAGCCTGATGGTGCTGCGGGGGCGGGTGAGGCTGACGACCGCGGGGTGGTCCGACGAGCTGTCGGCGGGCGAACTGAAGATGATCCCCAAGGAGCGGCACGGCCTGGTCGCCCTCGAGGACGCCGTCGTCCTGCTCACCGCCGTCAACGACTGAGCCGCGGGTCGGTCGTCTCGCGCGACCTGGCACCCCGTCGGCCGCCGGTTCACTCGATCGCGTCGAGGTCCTCCGCGTAGTGCTCGATGGCCCGTCGGTACCGCTGTACGGACGGGTCGTCGCTGGTCGTCGCGAGGAGCGTCAGGAGCAGCCGCGCCGACTCGTGGTGGTCACCGGTGTTGTACAGGGCCATCGCCAGGAACGTGCGCAGGGCGCCGTCGTCGGGGAACTCCTCGACCGCGCCGCGCAGGGTGGCGACGGACTCCTCGTACCGGCCGAGGGTGCGGAAGGTGCTGCCGAGGCCGAGGAGCGCGCCTCGACGGTCCGCATCGGTGAGGCCCGCGGCGCCGGACGCCGCCAGAGCCCGCCGGTAGTGGGGGACGGCCGCGGCCTCCAGGCCGAGCACGTCGTGCGCCCAGGCCGTCTGGTACGCCACCTCGGCGTCGTCGGGGCGCCGCGCGGCCAGCTCCACCAGCCGCTCCCTCGCCTCCTCGGGACGGCCCTGCTCGCGCAGTCCGACCGCAGCCGCCAGCAGGACGTTCCGCTCGTCGTCGCTCATCGGGGTGGTGTTCATGGACGCATCCTCGCAGGTCGCCGTGGAGTGGCGGGCGGCGGCTGCCAGGTGACGGAACGCCATACTCCAGGCGGCCGGTTGTGGCTGCCCGGCCCATAGGGCACCCGCGCGGAGCGCCCCTACTCTCCCGGCAACCACCCGCCATGCCCTTGGCCTGGCCCGAGCCGCCGGGAGTTCCCATGCGTCCCATCCGCCCCCTCCGTCCACGCGGGCCACGAGGGACCCGCAGGCTGACAGCCCTGCTGCTGTTCGCCGTGACCGCCCTGTTCCCGACCGCGACTCCGGCGGTGGCCGCCGGACCCACCGCGCCCTCCGACACCTCGGTCACGTCGCCCGCCGCGCCCGCCGCCCTCACGCCCGTGCCCGGGCAGCTGAAGCCGTACGCCGTCGACGCCGTCTACAGCGCCGGGATCTCCTCGGGCGGCTACATGGCCACACAGCTCCATGTGGCGTACTCGGGCACGTTCAGCGGCTCGGCGGTGTTCGCCTCGGGTCCCTACAACTGCGCCCAGAACACGCTCTCCACCGCCCTCAACGCCTGTATGAACACCACGCAGGACCTTCAGCTCGCGCAGCTGGAGCAGACGACCCGGACCTGGTCCTCACAAGGGCTCGTCGACCCGGTGGCGAACCTGGCGGGCGATCCGGTGTACGTCTTCAGCGGCTCGGGCGACGCGACGGTGAAGCGCCCGGTCGCGGACGCGCTGGCCGACTACTACGGCCGGTTCGGCGCCCAGGTGCGCTACGACCGCTCCACGGCGGCCGGCCACGCCTGGATCAGTCCGCTCGGCCCCAATTCCTGCACGGTCACGCAGAGTCCGTACATCAACAACTGCGGCTTCGACGCGGAGCGGGACCTCCTCGGCCACCTGCGGGGCTCCGTCGCCGCGCCGAGCGCCGCCCCCGGCGGCTCGCTCGTCCGCTTCGACCAGAACGGCTACGCTCCGGGCGGCTCCGCGGCGGCCCTGTCGCTCGGCGCCGAGGGCTTCGTCTACGTCCCGGAGTCCTGCTCCGACGGCGCGACCTGCTCACTGATGGTGGCGCTGCACGGCTGCAAGCAGGGGTACGGCTACCAGGGCTTCGGGACCCAGTTCGTCGACCGGGCCTATCTCAACGAGTACGCCGACACCAACGACATGATCGTGCTGTACCCGCAGGCGGCGGCGACGGGCACGCTGGAGAACCCCAACGGCTGCTGGAACTGGTGGGGTTACCTCGGCGACTCCGCGTACGCCCGGCACGGCGGTAAGCAGATCGAGGCGATCATGGGGATGGTGCGGGCGCTGCGCGGTACCACTCCCCCGCCCGCGGCCGACCGGGTGACGCTGTCGAGCGTGGACGCGCAGGACGGCTATGTGAAGGCCGCGGCGGACGGTACGGGGGCTGCGGTGGGCACGCTGGAGGACACCTACGGGCTCGCCCTCGGCCGGGGCACGGACGGCAAGGTGAACCGGACGCTGCTCTCCTTCGACACGTCCGCGATCCCGGCGGGCAAGGAGATCACCCGCGCCTATCTGACGGTGGCGCGCAGCAGCGGCTCGGGCGACCCGTGGGCGTCCCCCGCGGGCAACCGGCTGCTCGCGGACGTGACGACGGGCTGCTTCGGCGGGTGCGCGGTCGAGTCCTCGGACTGGTCGGCGCCGCCGACCGTGGCGGGCGGGGCGTCGATCGCCGCCTTCTCCTCCGGTTCGGCCACCTCGACGGATCTGTCCGGGTCCGCTCTCGCGGCGCTCAACCGCGGTGGCACGACCCAGGTGCGCCTTGCCTTCGAGGCGGCCCCGGCCTCGACCGCGTACCTCTTCGTGAACAAGGACACCCCGGTGACGCTGACGGTCGAGTACCGCTAGGACCGGGTTCTGCGTCGGCCGGCCGCGCGCGTACTGGGGTCGCCGTCGGCCGGCCGCGCGCGTACCGGGGTCGGCGTCGGCGGCCACGCGCGCGTGCCGCTCGGGGCGCGGCTCCGGTCGCGCTGTTACGTTGCGCGAATGGGACGAATCGGCGGCAGGGGCGAGGCCCGGTGACGGCACCGCGCCTCGACGTGCGCGGACTCCTCCGCCGGGTGGCGGCGCTCCTGCCGTGGCGGAGAGGGCGTGCGGCCACGGTCACCCTGCCGGAGGCGGACGACGTCGAGCGGGAGCGGCTGCGCGACCTGGCAGCCCTCCTGTGCGAGCTGGGGTCCGAGCTGCTGCGGGCCGGCGAGCGGACGGCGGAGGTGGAGCGCGTGCTGCGTGACATCTCCGCCCGGTACGGCATGCGGGCGCGCTGCTTCGTCGTACCGACCGGTCTCTTCGTCAGGGTCGGCGGCGGGCCCGACGGGCGGGGCGGGGAGCTGGACTTCGCCCCGGTCGAAGGGCCCGCCCTGCGCCTGGACCAGGTGCAGACGTTGCACTCCCTGGTGGACCGGATGCGCGCGGAGGCGATGCCCTTCACGGAGGTGCGGCGGGCGCTGCGCGCGGAGCGGGAGCAGCCGGAACGGTTCAGCCCGGCCGCCACCGTGCTCGGCTACGTCCTGCTCACCGTGGGACTCGGAGTGATGCGGCACGCCACCGTGGCGGCGGTCGTCGGCTACGCGGTGCTCGGCGCCGGCGTCGGTCTGCTGCGGCTCTTCGGGGACCGGCTGCCCGCCGCGCGCACCGCCCTGCCGGTCGTCGCCGCCATCCTGGTCACCACGGTCTCGCTGCGCTGGGCGGGGCCGCTGCTGCACGAGGTGCCGACCGTGCTCTACGTCCCGCCGCTGATCGCGTTCCTGCCGGGCGCCGCCCTGACGCTCGGCGCGATCGAACTCGCCACCGGAGCCGCCCTGTCGGGCATCGCCCGGCTCGCCGGCGCCGTCAACGTCCTGCTGCTCCTCGCGCTCGGCATCCTGGTGGGCACCGAGCTGGTGCGGCCCCGGCCGCGCGGCGGCCCGCCGTCGGAGACGCTCGGCGCGTGGGCGCCCTGGGTCGGGGTGCTGCTCCTCGGGTTCGGGTTCCTGCTGTACTTCTCCGCGCCGCCCCGGGTCGCCGGCTGGCTCCTCGGCGCGCTGCTCCTCGAACGGTTCGTGCAGTCGGCGGCGACGGACCTGGCCGGGGCGACCTTCGGGGCGTTCGCCGCGGGGATGCTGCTGCCGCCGATGGCGGGCTGGATCGAGCGCCGCTCGCGCACCCCGGACCAGGTGGTGTTCCTGCCCTGCTTCTGGCTGCTCGTGCCTGGAGCGGTCGGTCTCACCAGCGTCTCCGAACTCATCGTGGAGCGCGGCACGGCCGGGCTCTCCAACCTCGTGGAGACCGTGATCACCGTCGCGGCCATCGCGCTGGGCGTCCTCGTCGGCGCGGGCCTGCAGCGCCGACCGCGCCTCCTGGTGGGCGAACCGGCGGTCGGCGAGCCGGCTCCGGGCGGCGCGGGCCACGAGCCGAGCGGCGACCGGCGGGATCGGGGCTCCGTCGCTCACCCGATCGGCGGGCCCGAGGGCGTGGACGTCCCGGCGCCCGAAGCGCGCTGAAGCCGCACGCCGACACGTCGCGGCGGCCCGGGGCCACGCTCCGTAGCCGGGCCTCGCCGGGTGGGGGCATCCGGGATCTGGTCCAGTGAGGGAAGCACGGCCCTGACCGGACGTCGACGCACCTGGACGGCACCACATGACCATGTCTCCCTTCGGCTCCTCGTACGGAGGCCCGGATCCGTTCAACGAGCTGCTCAACCGTTTCTTCGGGATGTCGCCCGCCGCCTCTCCCCCGGCGGTCCAGCGCGTGCCGATCGGCCGGCTCCTGACGGACTCCGCACGGGAGCTGATCGGCCGGGCCTCCGCCCGCGCCGCCGAGGACGGCAGCGCCGACCTGGACACCGAGCATCTGCTGTGGGCCTGCACCCAGATCGCCCCGGCCCGTGCCCTGCTCGCCCAGTCCGGCGCCGACCCCGACCGGCTGGCCGCCTCGATCGCCGAGGTGCTCCCCGGTGAGAGCGGCATGCCCTCGGCGGAGCCGGGGCTAACCCCGGCGGCCAAGCGCGTCCTGCTGCGGGCGTACGAGCGCTCGCAGGAGTCGGGGGTCTCGTACATCGGACCCGAGCACGTCCTCGGCGCCCTGCTCGACGACCCCCACGCGGCCGCGGCGCAGCTGCTGACGGCGTACGGGACGGACGTCGGGGGCCTGCGGTCCACGGCCGACCGGGCGGCGCGGACGGACGGTGCCCCGGCGGCGAAGCCGGAGAGCAGGACGCCGACGCTCGACGAGTACGGCCGGGACCTGACGGAGGAGGCGAAGGCCGGGAAGCTCGACCCCGTGGTGGGACGGGCCGAGGAGATCGAGCAGACCGTCGAGATCCTCTCCCGCCGCGCGAAGAACAACCCGGTGCTCATCGGTGAGCCGGGCGTGGGCAAGACCGCCATCGTCGAGGGTCTGGCCCAGCGGATCGTGGCGGGCGAGGTGCCCAAGACCCTCGAGGGCAAGCGGGTCATCGCCCTCGACCTGTCCGGGCTCGTCGCCGGGGCCCAGTACCGCGGCCAGTTCGAGGAACGGCTGAAGAACGTCATCGACGAGGTCAAGGCCGACGCGGAGTCGACCGTGCTCTTCATCGACGAGCTGCACACCGTGGTCGGCGCGGGCGCGACCGGCGAGGGCGCGATGGACGCCGGCAACATGCTCAAGCCCGCCCTCGCCCGCGGCGAGCTGCACGTGGTCGGCGCGACCACGATCGACGAGTACCGGCGGTACGTGGAGAAGGACGCGGCGCTGGAACGGCGCTTCCAGCCCGTGCTGATCCCGGAGCCCTCGGTCCCGGAGACCGTCCAGATCCTGGAAGGGCTGCGGGACTCCTACGAGGCCCACCACCAGGTCCGCTACAGCGACGCCGCGCTGGCGGCGGCCGCGGAACTCTCCGACCGTTACGTCTCCGACCGTTTCCTGCCCGACAAGGCCATCGACCTGATGGACCAGACCGGGGCCCGGGTGCGGCTGCGCTCGCTGGGCAAGTCGACCGAGGTGGTCGACCGCGAGGACCGGCTTGCGAAGCTGCGCCGCGAGAAGGACGAGGCGGTCGCGGCCGAGGACTTCGAGAAGGCGAACGAGTACAAGCAGGACATCGCCCGTCTCGAAGGTGAGCTGGCCGGGCTCGTGGAGCGGCGCGAGGGCGTGATGGAGGTGACGGTCGACGACATCGCGGAGGTGTTGTCGCGCCGTACCGGAATCCCCGTCGCGCAGATGACGCAGAGCGAGAAGGAGAAGCTGCTCAAGCTGGAGGACGCCCTGCACAGCCGGGTGGTGGGCCAGGACGAGGCCGTCACGGCCATCGCCCAGGCCGTGCGCCGCAACAGGGCGGGCATGGGCGACCCGAACCGTCCGGTGGGCTCCTTCCTCTTCCTCGGTCCGACGGGTGTCGGCAAGACGGAGCTGGCGAAGGCGCTGGCCGAACTGCTCTTCGGCGACGAGGGCCGGATGATCCGCTTCGACATGGGCGAGTTCCAGGAGAAGCACACGGTGTCGCGGCTCGTCGGCGCCCCGCCCGGATACGTCGGTCACGAGGAGGCGGGCCAGCTCACGGAGAAGGTGCGTCGCCAGCCGTACAGCGTGCTGCTCTTCGACGAGGTGGAGAAGGCTCACCCGGACGTCTTCAACACGCTGCTCCAGGTCCTGGACGACGGCCGGCTGACGGACGCGCAGGGCCGCACGGTCGACTTCCGGCACTGCGTGGTCATCATGACGTCGAACATCGGCGCGCAGCGGATCCTGGCCCACCACGGTGACGTCTCGGAGATCCGCGAGGACCTGAAGCAGGATCTGCGCGGCTACTTCACTCCGGAGTTCCTCAACCGCATCGACGAGACGATCATCTTCCACGGTCTGGGCGAGGACGATCTCGGCGACATCCTCGATCTGCTGCTGCGGCAGAGCGAACGCCGGGTCCGTGCCCAGGGGCTCGAACTGGAGGTGACGGAGGCGGCGAAGAAGCTGCTCGTCGCCCACGGTCACCAGCCGGAGTTCGGCGCCCGTCCGCTGCGCCGGACGATCCAGGCGGAGCTGGACAACCGGATCGCGGACCTGCTCCTCGGCGGTGAGGCGGATCCGGGCGACACGATCGTGGCGGACGTCCAGAACGACGCCCTGGTGTGCCGGGTGAAGTCCGCCGAGACCGCCTCGGCCTGATCCGGGCCGTCCCGGTCCGCCGCGAGGCCGTCTCGGCCCGCCCCCGAACGCCGCGGGGCCTGAAGGGTGTTGTCCTCCGCTTCAGGCCCTGCGGCCATGTCCGGATCAGGAGGACTTGGTCCATTCGAGGGTCACGCGCAGGTTCGCGTGGCTGCTGCCCTTGACGATGAGGGCGGTCAGGCCGCCGGCGTCCAGGCCGAGTTCGCAGCCGAACTCCACGCTCGCCCGGTCGGGCGCCGCCTGGTGCAGGGCCTGGCCGAGCTGGCCGGCGAACGAGGACAGGGCGCGCGTGACCCCGGAGAGGTCGGGGACGCGGTCGCCCAGGCCCTCGAGGTCCGAGTCCGGGCCGAGCCGCTCGGCCTCCACATAGAGAACGGCGTCGTCGACCTCGACCCTGGTGATGTCCCGCATCACGGATCCCTCCGCAGTGGCTGGCGAGCAGAGCGCCAGTATCACCGAGGCGGGGTCACAGGGCGGGGAGCAGGCTTCCCGAGGCGTGGCGGATCCGGCCGGGGCCCGCGGCGAGGGCGCTGCCGCGCTCCCAGTCCCGCCAGGTGAGGTTCCAGTCGCCGTAACCGTTCCCGAACGGGGTCATCGGTTCGCCGTAGCCGTTGACCACCTCGACGAGGTCGCCCTCGCGGACGGTACGGAAGAACCAGGCGGCGTCCTCGGTGCTCATGCCGGTGCAGCCGTGGCTGACGTTCTCGCTGCCCTGCACGTCGGTCGACCAGGGTGCCGCGTGCAGGTACTCGCCGCTCCAGGTGACCCGGGTCGCCCAGCGGACCTTGAGGTCGTAGAAGTCACGGCTACCGCGCGCGATGCCGATGGAGTCGCCGCGCATCCGGACCAGGGGCTCCTTGCCGAGGACGACCTTGACGCCGCCGCGGGTGCGGTAGCCGGCCTTGCCGGTGGTGACGGGGATGGAGCGGACGACGCGGCCGTTGCGCAGGACGGTCATCCGGAGGGAGGCCACGTCGGTGACGGCCTCCACGCGGTCTCCGGTGGTGAAGGTGAGGGGCTTCGACGGGCCTCCCTGGAGCCGGTCGTCGACCCGTACGGAGTCGAGTCCGCTGCGGACCCTGACGGTGGCGTGGGCGGGCCAGTAGGCACGCGGCCGATAGTGCAGGGTGGTCGGTCCCACCCAGTGCCAGGCACCCTCGACGGCGGGCTCGGAGCGTACGACGAGGGCGCGTTCCACGGTGCGGCGGGCGTCGGGGGCGGACTCCGGGAGCGGGTGGCTCAGTTCGGCGGTGACCGGTTGTCCGACGCCGTAGGTCCGTCCGGACGACGGCCCGAAGCTCGCGGTGAGCCGCTCCCCCGCCGGTACGCGGGCGGTACGGAAGTCCAGGCGGGCCGCTCTCCGTACGGAACCGCCCGGGCGGGGCTCCTCGACGGTCAGGCGCGCCGTGTAACGGGCGTCGGCGCGCAGCGCGCCCTCGATGGTCCAGCGCGTTCCGTCCGGGCTCGCACGGCCGGCGACCCCGAGTCCGCGCTGGTCGGTCACCGTGACGTCGGTCAGCCTGCCGGGCGTCCTGAGCGTGATCCCGACCGGTCCGGCCGTCTCGCGGCGGTCGAGCGCGAACGCCCGGCCCGTCAGGGCCGACGTCCCGGAGAGCAGCAGGATGTGGCGGGCGGGGGCACACGGGCCGCCCGTCCCGCAGCCGCTGACGGTGACGAGCGCGGAGCCCGGCGAGGCCGCCGCACCCGGGACGGGGCCCGGTCGGCCCGGTGCGGCCGGGCACTGGCCCGCGGTCGTGACGAGGACGGCCCCGATGGCCAGCGACAGCGCGCCCCAGCCCTTGATGTTCCTGCGTGACGGCACGACGCGACATCCTCCCCGTCAGATCCGTGGCGGTACCGGGCATCAAATCCGATCAAGGGAAGAACAGATGATCAAGCGCCCGGGCGTGGCGCGGGAGAGGGCCGGGAGACGACTCGAATGAACCAATCGAGTCGGCTCAGCGCGGGGGTTCCGGCAGCTCCTCGCCGGTCTCCAGCAGGGACTTGAGGCTGGAGAGCAGGGCCGGCCAGCCCTCGCCGATCATGCCGCGCATGGTGCCGTCGGGCTCCAGGTCGTCGTGCACGACGGTGAGCTTGACCGTGTCCCCTGCCGGTTCGATCTCGAAGGTCACCTTCGAGCGCCGCTCCGTGGCGAGCTTCGCGTACACGTCGTCACCGATGCCGACCGCCTCGGCCCACTCGGGCGTGAACGTGTGCCAGGTGTACGAGAGCCGGCGGCCGGGCTCGGCGGCGAGAACGACCTGCTCGGGGTCGCTCGTCCTGCGGCCGCCCTCGTCCCAGACCATCGGAGACCCGGCGGTCCAGGTCGTCTCGAAGGCCACGCCCCAGTAGCGCCGGGTGAAGGCCGGGTCGGTGAGGGCCTGCCAGAGCTCCTCGGGGGTGGTGCGGATGTAGGTGGTGTAGACGAACGCGTTGCTGTCCATCGGGTTCTGCTCCAATGCTGACTTCAGGTCGGCGAGCGCGCTGACGCGCTCGCGGGCGTACCGGCTCATCCAACGGTCCCCGATGGCGTGGATCGGAGCGGCGTTCAGGTAGTGCAGCTTCTCCCGCCCCCGCCGCACCGTGACCACCAGCCCCGCCGCCTCCAGGAGCGCCAGGTGCTTGCTGACGGACTGCCGTGCCATGTCGAGACCGGCGCAGAGTTCGCGCAGGGTCTGACCGTTGCGGGCGTTCAGGCTGTCGAGCAGCCGTCGCCGACTGGCATCGGCCAGTGCCTTGAACACCTCGTCCATCGCCCCACCTCAACATGCAGCCTTTTAGCTGCCTCTACGATAGGCAGCCTCTCGGCTGCATGTCAACGACCGTCCGCCACACCCTCACCCCGGGCGGGCCGCAGGGCCGCCACCACCAGGCCTTCCACCTCCTCCAGCGAGACGTCCCCGCCCCGGACCACCCGGTCGAGCACGAGCCCGTCCACGCACGCGAGGAGCGCGAGCGTGCGCCCCTCGGGGTCCTCGACCCCTTGAGCGGCGAGGAAGCGGCGGACCGCGTCGCGCCCCGGGTTCTCCCTCGGAACCAGGATTTCGCGGAGTTCGGGGTCGCGCACGCTCTCGACGGCACAGGCGTACCGGGCGAGGGAGCGGCGGCGCCCCTCGCCGGTGAGCCGCCCGGCGACGAGCCCGAGCACGGCATCGGCCAGTTCGGCCGCCGAACGCGGCTCCGGCAGGGCCTCCCCCGCGGCGCTCAGTTCGGCCTGGTCGAGATCGACGAGCCTGCGGACGAGCGCGGTGAGCAGGGCCGAACGGGTGCGGTAGTACGCGGAGGTGGTGCCGGGCGGTAGCCCGGCGGCGGCGTCCACGGCACGGTGCGTCAGCCCACGCATGCCGGCGTCGGCCAGCACACCGAGCGCGGCATCGGCGAGCAGGGTGCGGCGCTCGGAGGCCGGGCGCCGCGGGGCGGCGGAGGGATCGGGAGAGTCGACAGTCACCCCCTCTTTCTACACCTGTAGAGACTTCACGCTACTCTTCTACATCTGTAGAAGACGGCCGAAGGCAACGGCAGAAGACAACAGCAGACGGTGGGACGGACCGGAGAGGACGATCACCATGGGGAACAACGCAGTCGTCGTCGGCGCGGGCATCGGCGGGCTCGC
The DNA here is from genome assembly GCF_040653315.1 of Streptomyces sp. NPDC047981. NCBI lineage: Bacteria > Bacillati > Actinomycetota > Actinomycetes > Kitasatosporales > Streptomycetaceae > Streptomyces > Streptomyces sp. NPDC047981. The sequence goes on from NZ_JBEZNQ010000100.1 coordinate 12,552, forward strand.
CGCGGCCATCGGGCTGCGGCGCGTCGGCTGGGAGGTGACGGTCGTCGAGCGCGCCGCCGTCCGCGAGGACGCGGGCGCCGGCATCTCACTCGCCGCCAACGGCATCCGCGCCCTCGACGCCCTCGGTGTCGGCGCGGCCGTGCGCGCCGCCGCGCGGGGCCAGTACACCGGCGGCACCCGCACACCGGACGGGGCCTGGCTCGCCCGCATGGACGGCGCCGCCCTCGAACGCGCCCTCGGCACGCCCATCGTCGGCATTCCGCGTGCCGCGCTCCACCGCTCGCTGCGCGACGCCCTGCCGGCCGCGTGCCTGCTCGTCGGCGCCGAGGTGACGGAGCTGGACCGTACGGAACGGGGGCGGGTCCACGTCCGGGCCGCGGGCACCCCGGGCAGGGAGTTCCGCGCCGATCTGGTCGTGGCCGCCGACGGCGTCAACAGCCGCACCCGGGCCGCGCTCTTCCCCGGCCATCCCGGACCCGCCTACAGCGGATCGACCGTGCTCCGCGCCCTCACCGACCGGCCGCTCGACCTCGCCTCGGACTTCGAGATCACCTGGGGGCACGGCGCCGAGTTCGGGCACATCGCCTTCGTCGACGGGCGCGCGGAGTGGCACGCCGTTCTCAACGCGCCCGCCGGGGTCCGGTACGCCGACCCGCTCCCGGCGCTCAGGGAGCGGTTCGCCGGCTGGCACCGGCCGATCCCCGAACTGCTCGACGCCACCCGACCGGAGGCCGTCCTCCACCACGACATCCACGAGTTGACGGTCCCGCTGCCCTCGTTCGTCGCCGGCCGGGTCGCCCTGCTCGGCGACGCCGCCCACGCGATGACCCCCAACCTGGGGCAGGGCGCCTGCCAGGCCCTGGAGGACGCCGTCGTCCTCGCCTCCGAGCTGGCGCGGCACCCTGACGTCGACGCCGCCCTGGGCGCGTACGACGCCGCGCGACGCCCGCGGTCGCAGGCCGTCACGGTCGCCGCCCGCAAGGCGGGCCGGTTGGGCCAGCAGCTCTCAGCGCCCGGTGCCGTGGCCCTGCGCAACACGGCCATGCGCCTCGCGCCGTCGGGGGCAACGCTCCGGATGATCCTGCGGCACGCGGACTGGACGGCACCGAGCCTGCCGTAGCCGCCGTCCGCGCACCTGTCCACTGCTGCCGAACAGGTGCGAAACCGCCTGATCAAGGGTGCTGCTAGCGTGTCGGGATGTCCCTGAAGCACGCTGTCCTCGCGGCCCTCCTGGAGGGCGAGGCGTCCGGATACGACCTGGCCAAGATCTTCGACGTGTCCGTGGCCAACTTCTGGGCCGCCACACCGCAGCAGCTCTACCGCGAACTCGACCGGCTCTCCGAGGCCGGCCTGATCGCCGCCCGCGTCGTGGAGCAGGAACGGCGCCCCAACAAGCGGATGTTCTCCCTCACCGACGCGGGCCGGAGCGATCTCACGGCGTACACGGCGACGCCGCCGCGTCCGAGTGCGATCCGCGACGAGCTGATGGTCCAGGTGCAGGCCTGCGACGCGGGCGACACCGAGGCCGTACGGGGCTTCGTGCAGGAGCGGATGGAGTGGGCGCGGGGCAAGCTCGCGCGCTGGGAGAGGCTCCGGGAGTGGATGCTCGCCGGACGCGACGAGGCCACGTACCTGCGCGAGGCGGAGCGGATCGGGCCGTATCTGACGCTGATGCGCGGTCGGTCTCTGGAGGAGGAGAACCTGCGCTGGGGCGAGCAGGTCCTCGCGATCCTGGACAGTCGACAGGCCGCGCGCCAGCAGGCCTGAAGCCCGAGGCCCGCCCTGCCGGTGACGGGTTTCCCTACCCTGCGGTAGCGTCACCCGTCGTCGACCGGAGGAGCCGGTCGGAGACAAGGGGCGGGACTGATGAACGTCGGTGACATCGTCGAGGACTTCACTCTTCCGGACGAGACGGGGACGCCCCGTTCGCTGTCCGGCCTCCTCGCGGACGGGCCGCTCGTCCTCTTCTTCTATCCGGCGGCCATGACCGCCGGATGCACGGCCGAGGCCTGCCACTTCCGTGACCTGGCCGCCGAGTTCAGGGCCGCCGGGGCGCAGCCGGTCGGCATCAGCTCGGACAGCGTCGCGCGGCAGCAGGAGTTCGCCGACCGTCATTCGCTCGGCTACCCGCTGCTCTCCGACCCGGAGGGCACGATCCGCGAACGCTTCGGCGTCACGCGGGGCTTCTCGCTCGCGCCGACGAAGCGGGTCACGTTCGTCATCGACGAGGACCGGCGGGTCGTGGAGGTCGTCCGCAGTGAGCTGCGCATGAGCGTCCACGCGGACCGCGCCCTCGCCGCGCTGAAGGCACGCATCGCCTGAGCGGGGGCCGGGATCCTGCGTCCCCCGGTCGCCGCGAGCGGTCAGATGCCCAGCAGCTTCGCCTTAGCGGCGGCGAACTCCTCCGGAGTCAGCAGGCCCTGCTGGGCGGGACGGGCACACGGGCCGTGACGCGGCCACCGGCCTCCCGGATCGCTTCCGACGCCCGTTCGGCCCAGAGGTGCCCGACGAGAAGCATCAGCGCGCACGACCCGGCTTCCAGGGTCTCGGCAGCCTCCGCGGCGTCCTCGGGACCGAGCAGATCGGCCTCCGGCCCGATCTCGGCGACGGCCTCCTCGAACTCCTCGTACTCGACGAGTTCGGAGGTGGTGACCTCTCCGGACACGGACTTCACGACGACGAGCGAGTCGATCAGGCGCACCTGCCCCGCCCGGCGCAGGTCGGCGATCGCGGTCACGGCCGCGGCCTTCAGCCGCTCCCCCGGGAAGGCGAGTACGAGGCATTCCACCGGTCCCGTGAGGACCCCTTTCGTACGGGTACGCGCCCGCCCATCGGACCACGGGGCCGCCGAGCCCGCACGTGGAGACGCGGCGGGCTCGCCGACATGCGGGCGGGCGAGGGTTGGGCAACACTCGCTCGTATGCCCGGTCCTCCGGTGGCCGTGGCCGGAACGGAGTGCAGGAATGGACGACTACCCTCTCCTCAACGTCTTCTGGACCATGCTCTGGTTCTTCCTCTGGATCATGTGGCTGTTCCTGCTGTTCAAGGTCATCACGGACATCTTCCGGGACCACGAGCTGAGCGGCTGGGCCAAGGCGGGCTGGCTGATCATGTGCATCCTGATCCCCTACCTCGGCGTCCTGATCTACGTGATCGCGCGCGGCAAGAGCATGACCCAGCGGGACCTCAAGCAGGCCAAGGAGAACGAGGCCGCGTTCCAGTCGTACATCCGCAAGACGGCGGGTACGGGCGAAGGCACGGGCCACGCCGACGAACTGGCGAGACTGGCCGAGCTCAAGGACAAGGGCGCCATCACGGACGAGGAGTTCGAGAAGGCGAAGGCCAAGGTCCTGTCCTGACGACGAACGGCACACCGGACGAACCGGCCTCGGGGCTCTCCCGCTCGCTCCTGCGGGACGCGCGGGCCGAACCGGGCCGGTTCCCCGAGCTGCTCGCCGCCTTCGCGCTGCGGCACATGGGCCCGTCAGCGGGCCGGAGCGTGGAACGGCTGCGCGCGGAGCGCCCGGACGCGACCCCCGAGGAGCTGAGGGCCCTGGTCACGGAGCGCGGACGCCGTGCGGTCACGGCCGAAGGGGCGTTCGTCGGCGGGCCGTTCATGGTCCTCATCCCCGTCGCGTTCTGCGGGGCGCTCCTGCTCCAGGCACGGACGATCCTCGTACTGGCGGGCCTCGACGGCCGGGACACCACCGCCCCCGAGCGCGCCGCCGAACTACTGGTCCTGCAAGGGGTGTACGCGGACCCGGAGGCGGCCCTGACCGGTCTGCTGGCCAGGACCGTGCCCACCGACACCACCGACGAGGACCGCCCCCGCCCCGGCCGTCTTGCCGCACTGTGGACCCTGGTCCTGCGGATGGCCCGGCTCCTCGGCATCGTGACGCCGGACGACGGCGGCCGGGGCCGCGTGGCCCGGATCGGTTCGTGGGTGCTCCTGATCGCGGTGTTCCTGACCGGACTCGTGGCGCCGCTGGTGTGGCTGCCCTACATGGCGGTCTCGTACCACCGGGGCACCACCGTCCTGCTGGACCGGGCGACCGTCTTCTACTTCGGCGTCCGCGACCAGCGGGCACCCCGCACCGGCCGGCTCCAGCCGGACATGGTGGTGGCCGGGCTGCGGGCGCTGATGTCGCTCCTGATCCCGGTCGTCGGGGTGACCCTGATCGTCTTCACCGACCTGCGGCTCTCCGGGGCACGCTGGCCGCTGCTGGCCCTCCTGCTCGTCGCCACTCCCCTGATCGTCGGCGGCCTGTGGCTCAGACGCCACCGCTCGTCGCGGCGCAAGAGTCGCCACCCTTAATAGGCGCCCCAAATACTTATTTGATACGGTCATGGCGTGCGGTTGACGAAATTCACCGACCTGGCGCTGCGTGCCGTGATGCGCCTGGCGGTTCCCGGTGCCCCCGGACAGGAACCCTCGGCCACGACCCGCGAGGTGGCCGAGGTGATGGCCGTTCCCTACGCCCACATGGCGAAGGTCGTCACGCGCCTCCAGCACCTCGGCGTCGTCGAGGCGCGACGCGGTCGCGGCGGCGGGCTCGTCCTGACCGAGACCGGTCGGCGCGCTTCGGTGGGCTGGCTGGTCCGGACATTGGAGGGCGAGGAGGAGGTCGTCGCCTGCGAGGGCGAGACTCCCTGCCCCCTGCGCGCGGCCTGCCGGCTGCGCGGCGCACTGCGCCAGGCGCAGGAGGCGTTCTACCGCTCACTGGATCCGCTGACGGTGGCGGACCTGGTCGAGTCGCCCACCGGGCCCGTGCTCCTGTCGCTGAGCACCCGCCACGCCGACTGACACCCACCCGCCCCGAGGGGCTCACTCCCGACCGAGCCACTCGAGCCACGCCCTTAAATACGTAGATCATTTACCACATTAGGAGAACGGATGCTGTCCGCGCAGGCCACCCCCGTCGTCCGAGCCACGCTCCCCGTCGTCGGAGCCGCGCTCGACGAGATCACCGAGCGCTTCTACGCGGGCATGTTCGCGGCCCGCCCCGAGCTGCTCCGCGACCTGTTCAACAGAGGCAACCAGGCCAGTGGCGACCAGCGGCGCGCGCTGGCCGGATCGATAGCGGCCTTCGCCGGGGCGCTCCTGGAGCACCCGGAGAGCCGGCCGGACGTGATGCTCGGCCGGATCGCGCACAAGCACGCCTCGCTGGGCGTCACCTCCGAGCAGTACAAGGTCGTCCACGAGCATCTCTTCGCCGCGATCGTCGACGTGCTGGGCGAGGCCGTCACCCCCGAGGTCGCGCAGGCCTGGGACGAGGTCTACTGGCTGATGGCCAACGCGCTGATCGCCCTGGAGGCCCGGCTCTACGAGGAGGCGGGCGTGGCCGAGGGCGAGGTCCGCCGACCCATGGAGATCGTCGAGCGGCAGCGGCAGACGGCCGACACGGTCTCGTTCACCCTGCGGAACACCGACGGGCGCGCGACGGAACCCTTCCGGCCGGGACAGTACGTGAGCGTTCGCGTCGAACTCCCCGACGGAGCGCGGCAGATCCGTCAGTACAGCCTCTCCGCCGCGCCCGGCCGGCCGGACTGGCGGATCACGGTGAAGCGCGTGGACGGCGACCCGGCGGGTGAGGTGTCGACCTGGCTGCACGAGCACGCGCGCACGGGTGACACGGTCGAGGTGTCCGCACCCTTCGGCGATCTCGTGCTGCCCGAGGGAGAGGGGCCCCTGCTCCTCGCCTCGGCGGGAATCGGCAGCACGCCGATGCTGGCCATGCTGGACCACCTCGCGGCCACCGGTTCACACCGACCGGTGACCGTGGTCCACGCCGACCGCTCCCCCGCGGGGCATGCGCACCGCGACGAACTGCGCGACCTGGTCGCCGCCCTGCCGAACGCCTCGCTGCACCTCTGGTACGAGCAGCCGGGCGAGTCGGAGGCGCGCGCCGGCCGCGCGGACGTCACCACGCTCGACCTGCCCGAGGAGGTGACGGCGTACCTCTGCGGTCCGCTGCCCTTCATGCGCCAGGTGCGCGGCGACCTGCTGACGTCCGGTGTCGCCGCCTCGGCCGTCCACTACGAGGTCTTCGGCCCCGACCTGTGGCTCGCGGGCGAGAACTGACGTCGTCACGGCGCGGGCGGAAGCCGAGGAACCATGGGCCCGCACCCGACCGGGTGCGGGCCCACGGGGACGGGGCGGATCAGCAGCCCGTCGCCCAGGTGTGGGAGTCACCCCGGTCATTGGCCGCTCCGTTGTACCCGACCTCCTGGCCGGGGGCCAGACAGATCGTCATGCCACCGCCCTGATGGGCGCTCGCGTAGACGCGGACGTGGTCCTTGATCCCTGGTCCCGAGATGCCATGGTTGGCCCAGGAGGAGTCGGTGTCGGCGATCCAGCTCTCCCACCAGCCGTCGTCGCCGCTCCAGTTGGCCCGCTGGCCACCGAAGTTGGCCTCCTGCCAGACACAGAACTCGCCACTCGGGCACTCGGCCGCCTGGACGGGACCTGCCAGGGCGAGGCCGCCGGTGAGGGCGAGGAGCGCGGCGGCGGCAGTGGTGAGGATGCGCTTCATAGGGTGTTGGTGCCTTCCTGTGCGGTGGCGGGTGCGGACAGCTCTGCTGCCCGCCGCAGCGCGCGGGTGCGCAGCTGCTGGTAGGTGGTGAGCTGGTCGCCGCGCAGGGCGCGCACCTTCGCCAGCTCGACGGGCTCGAGCCGCGCCCGCACCTCGGCGAGGCCGCTCTCCTTGTCGCAGCGGGTTACGACGGCGGGGTCGGGGCGGTCGGCGTGGGCGGCGCCCGACGTGCCCGGCGGTGTCGCGCACCGGTTCCAGCGGGCGAGGGCGGCCCGGTGGGCGGGGTCGTCCTTCATCCGGTCCTGGGCTTCGGAGCGCAGGTTGTTCACGGTCACCTCCGCGCGGAACCAGCGCGTCTGGTCGCCGTAGAGGGCCTCCCTGGCGGAGGCGAGGCAGCCGTCGGTGTGGGCGGTGACGGTGTGGCCGGTGGCGAGGGTGAGCGACAGCTCCTGGGGGCCTGAGCCGAAGAGCGCAGCCTGGAGGCGCCGGTCTTCCTCGGAGGTGTCCGGCCGGCGGGCGAGGGTGAGTCCGCGCCCTTCGAGACAACGGTCGACGAGAGAGCGCTCGACCGTCTTGAGCAGGGCGTCCTGAGCCTCTGGCGTCGGGGGCACGATCGGCCCGGGGGCGGTGGCGGCACAACCCGTGAGCAGGAGTCCGGCGACCAGCGCGGCTGCGGCGGTGCGCCGACAGCGCGCGGCGGTGTCCTGCATGGCGGCCCCCTCGTGACGTCCCCGCTCGACGGGCCGGCGACATGATCGTCACCGCCCGTGACGATCACTGCCCGCGAGGTCAGGAGGCAATGCGCGAGGTCACCCGAAGGGGTCGAACGCGCCGGGGTGTGCGCCGCTCGCGAGCGGCCCGCGCCCGGTCACGGAGCGGGAAGGAACCGGGACTCGGCCGCGGGAACGACAAAGCCCCGGTTGGACGGGGGATTCCAACCGGGGCCGATTGCCGCGACGACGAAGAGCGGTCACCTCAAGGGGGGGACCTGGGGACCGGGCCCCTTCACCGTCACACATTGATGAACGATAAACCTTCACGCCGTGTTCCGACGTGTCCGAGGTGACCGATGTGAGACACCTCACCCCATTTTCACCGTTCGTACGGCCCGTGTCACGGACGGTAGACGGCCCCCGGTTCGGCCTTGCCGGGCGCGAGAAGCTGGGGAACCGTCACGAAGGTGAAGCCCCTCTTCTTCAGCTCGTCGATGATGCCGGGCACGGCGGGAACGGTGCCGTCGTAGATGTCGTGCAGCAGGATGATGCCGTCCCCCTCCGAGGCGTCGAGCACCCGCTTCCGTATCAGCTCCGAGTCGGTCGTGGCGTAGTCCTTGGCCGTGACGCTCCACAGCACCTGCGCCAGACCGAGGTCCCGGCTCACCTCGGAGACCGTGTCGTCGGTGCGCCCCTGCGGCGGTCGCATCAGCGTGGGCCGCTTGCCGGTGATCTTCTCTATCGCGTCCTGGGTGCGGGAGAGCTCCTCGCGCACCTCGCCCGGCTCCAGATCGGTGAGGATCTGGTGGGTCCAGGTGTGGTTGGCGACCTCGTGCCCCTCGTCGGATATGCGCTTGACGACCTTGGGGTAGCGGTCGACATGCTTGCTGCCGAGGAGGAAGAACGTGGCGGGGACCTGCTTCTCCTTGAGTATGTCGAGGAGGTGCGGAGTGTCCTTGCCGGGACCGGCGTCGAAGGTCAGCGCGATGCACTTGACCTTGGCGCAGTCGACGGCGCCGGCCGCACCGGCCTTGTCGTCCGAGGCCGGCGCCTTGCCCCTGGCGTCGCCCGGGCTGATCGAGTCGACCCCGCAGCCGCTGAGCGCGAGCATGAGAGAGGCCGCCGCCAGAAGGGCGACGGCCGGACCGCGACGCTTCCCCGTTGTGGTTCGGAACATGGTGGTGCAGACCCGCTTTCCCCGTCGATGGCATCGGAAATGCCACGCACGCCTGGTCAGTGGCGTCTCCGCGTGGCACTCCCCGCACTCTACACACGGTGTATACACGTGATGTATAGGGGGGTCCGGGCAGAGCTGTGCCCCGAGCGGCGCCCGTCCGCTCCGCCCGGGGCGTCTGCGTGCCGGCGGAAACCGGCAGGTCAGCGGGTCAGCAGATCAGAGGGTCAGAGGGTCAGCGGTTCAGCAGGTAGGCGGTGGTCGGCGATCCGGCACGGCGGCCGGTCATCGGGAGGCGAGCAGCAGCCGGGCCTCGGTCTCCTGGTCCCCCGACACGGACTGCAGCGACTGGATCTCGAACGTGGCCGCGAGGGTCTTCTCGACCTCGTCGACCGCGCGGTAGCCACCGGTGAGCAGCGCTCCGACCATGCCTGTGAGCTGGACGGGTCCGGTCTCCTCGCGACGCCCCTCGGCCGTGTCGAAGGTCGCCATCCAGACGGTGGGCGCGGGCGCGGTGGCCGCCCGCGGGCCGGGCGAGGTCATGTCCTCGAGCCGGTAGACGTGGTCGAGGACGTCGAAGACGGCCTGGGCGTCCTGCCGGTCGCAGTCGCTCAGCTGCACGGTGACGTCGGTGTCGATGTGCCTGTCGTACACGGCGCTCATCTCCTCGCTGCCGGGCGTGCGGATCGCCCCGCCACGCTTCCAGCATCCCTCGCGTCGGGGGGTCACGCGACGTCCGGGGATTGAAGTCGCCGCACGCGGTTACCCGCGAAGGGGGCGACCACGGGAGGTTCCGTGTCCACTCGACCGAACCATGACCACGCGGAGGGCGACGGCCTCGTCCGCGGACGGCGCGAGACCCCGGAGGAGCGGGCGGACCGCCGGTGGAGCGAGCTGATGCAGGAGATCAGGGTCGCCCAGACGGGCGTGCAGATGCTGTTCGGCTTCCTACTCACGGTGGTCTTCGCACCCCGGTTCACCGGGCTGTCGGACACCGACCGGACCCTCTACGTGGTGACGGTGTCCCTGGCCGCCGCCGCGACCGGGGCCCTCATCGGGCCGGTGTCCTTCCACCGCATCGTGGCGGGGCGTCGGCTCAAACCCGAGACCGTGGTCTGGGCGGCCCGGCTGACGTTCGTCGGACTCGTCCTGCTGCTCGCGACGCTGACCTCGGCGCTGCTGCTGATCCTGCGGGTGGCGACGGACGACTCGTTCGTTCCGTGGCTGGTGACGGGGCTGGTCGCCTGGTACCTGTTCTGCTGGTACGTGCTGCCCCTCTGGGTCCGCTACCGGTACACCGACCTGCGGGAACCCGAGTCCTGAGGTCAGGCGCCGCCGACGACCCGCTCCACGGTGTCGGCCTCGGAGGCGGGCTTGTCGGGACGGTGCCGTACGACGCGGGCGAAGCGGAGCGTGACTCCGGCCGGGTAGCGGGTGGAGCGCTGCAGACCGTCGTAGGCGATCTCGACGACGAGTTCGGGCCGTACGCGTACGGTGAACCCGTCGTCGTCCACGGCCAGTTCGCCGAGCCGCTCGGTCTGCCAGCGCAGCATCTCGTCCGTCAGGCCCTTGAAGGTCTTGCCCAGCATCACGAAGGTGCCGTCCTCGGCGCGGGCGCCGAGGTGGAGGTTGGACAGCAGACCGGTGCGCCGCCCGTGGCCCCATTCGACGGCGAGGACGACGAGGTCGAGGGTGTGCACCGGCTTGACCTTCAACCAGCTGCGGCCCCTGCGGCCCGCCACGTACGGCGCGTCGAGGGCTTTGACGAGGACTCCTTCATGGCCCCGGGCCAGGGTGTCGGCGAAGAACCGCTCGGCCTCCCTGACCTGTGCGTCCGCCTCCGCCGTCAGGACCTCGAACCTGCGCACCCGGCGCTCCTCGGGGAGCAGCCGGACCAGCGCGGCGTGGCGCTCCTGCCCCGGCCGGTCGATGAGGACATCGCCGTCCGCCGCGAGCACGTCGAAGAAGACAGGGGAGAGGGGCAGCGCGGCGCCGGCGCTCTCGACATCGACCCGGGAGCCGACCCGGGACGCGATGTCCTGGAACGCCAGCGGCCGACCGGTGGCGGGGTCGAGCGCGATGACCTCGCCGTCGAGGATGAACGGGTCACCGGCCGTCTCCCGTGCCACGGCGACGACTTCGGGGAGCCGGCCGGTGATGTCGTCGAGGGAGCGGGTGAACACCCGCACGTCCTCTCCTCTCCGGTGTACCTGGATGCGGATGCCGTCGAGCTTCTCCTCGACGGCGCATGCCCCGAGGGCCGCGACGGCCTCGGTGACCGAGCCGGCGGTATGGGCGAGCATGGGCAGGACGGGGTTGCCGACGCGCAGCGCGAACGTGTCGAGCGCGGCGGGCCCGTCGGCGAGCACGGCGCGCGCGACGCGCGGCAGGGAGCCTTCGAGCATGACGGCCCGGCGGAGCTCGGCGGAGGGCACCGTGGCGGCTCGCGCGACGCCTTCGAGGGCGATCGCGTCGAGGGCGCCCTGACGCACCTCGCCGGAGAGCAGCCGGATCAGGAACTCCTGTTCCTCCAGCGTGGCGGCCTCCATCAGTGCACGGACCAGCCGGGCCCGCTCGGCCTGCGACCCGGCACCGGAGACCGCGGCCAGCTCCGTCATGGCGGCGTCGGTGCCGGCCAGGGTGAGCGTGGGGTGCGTGGCGGGCGCCACGGCGGGCGGGATCGCGTTCTTGAGGATGCTCCATCCGACCCCGATGCGTCCTTGCGGGAGCCGGCCGGAGAGGTAGGCGATGACGATCCGGCTCTCCTCGGGCGCGGCCTCCGAGAAGAGTTCGGCCAGGACCGCGATCTTCCGCGAGCGGGCGGAGACCGCCGCCACCTGATGGGACGCGTCCGCGAGTCGGGCCAGCAGCATGCGACCATCCTCTCCCTCACAGGAGCGAAGCCGCACGTCGGTGACCGGACAGATCCCGACCGATCCCGAGCCGGCCCGAGCGACCCCGAGCAGTCCCGGCGACCGGCCTCAGCCCCCGGACGTCACCTCCCCCTCGGCTGCGACCGCCGGCCTGCGGCGCCGCAGGCGGTCGAGGAGTCCGCGCCGGGTGCGGCGCGCGGGCGGGCGGACGAGCGTCGCGGCACGGGGCGGCCGTGGCGCGCCCGTGC
>NZ_JBEZNQ010000101.1:0-23926 GCF_040653315.1 Streptomyces sp. NPDC047981
CATCGGCGGAGCGCCGACCGGGGGGTAGCCGTAGCCGCCGGGGGCGTGACCGCCCTGCGCGTGGCCGCCCTGCGGGGGGCCGGCGGCGGGCGACTGCTGCTGTGACGAACTCGACGCGAGCGTGCGGCTGCGCACCCGGTACAGGCCGGTGTCGAGGTCGTCGGCCTTCTCCAGGTGGACCTTGATCGGGCCCATGAAGGTGTACCGCTGCTGCTTGGCGTAGTCGCGGACGAGGCCGGCGAGCTCGTCGCCGAGCTGGCCCGAGTAGGGGCTGAGGCGCTCGAAGTCCGGCGCGCTCAGCTCGACGATGAAGTCATTGGGGACGACGGTCCGCTCGCGGTTCCAGATCGTCGCGTTGTTGTCGCACTCGCGTTGGAGAGCGCCCGCGATCTCAACGGGCTGGACCTCGGACTTGAAGACCTTGGCGAAGGTGCCGTTGACCAGACCTTCGAGCCGCTGTTCGAAACGCTTCAGGACTCCCATGGGGCACCTCCTCCGTCGTTGTCGTCCTGGTACTGCTTACTGATCGTATCCACGCGTCGGGAAATCGGCTGGTTCCCCTTCTCTGCCCTGTGGACGAGTGTCACCTCTCACAGGCCTCCCCCACGGATCGTAGAGGCGGCCCCTGGACAGTGTCCCGCACCCGGCGAGCGAGCAGGAGGCACGGGGCCGCGCGGTGGGGGCGGTCCGTCCTGTTCCTCCCGTTACCCGTCCACTCTTCTTCTCTTCTTCTCCGCGGCCTGGGCCGCCCGTCGCCTCCTCCCTCTCCGGCCCTCCGTGTCCGCTCGGTCCCCGCGGTCTTCCCTTCCGTCTCTCTGTCCCTGTTCGCTCGGGCGGGGGGTCAAACAACGGATGTGAATCCACCGTCCGCGACGTGCTAATCTTCAGATGTCGCCAGGCGATCGCACCGAAAACAACGGTGAGGGAGCCCGGAGCACACCCAATGCGCGGGTGGCGGAATAGGCAGACGCGCTGGATTCAGGTTCCAGTGCCCGCAAGGGCGTGGGGGTTCAACTCCCCCCTCGCGCACCAGACGGAAGCCCCGTAGGTCATCGACCTACGGGGCTTCCGCGTTGTCGGAGGCGTTCGGTGTCCTTCGGCGTCCTTCGGCGTCTTTCGTTGTCTTTTGGTGTGAGGTACGCGACCTTCGTCGCTGCGGAACGCGACGAAAGAGGGCCGCCGGTCGGACGGGGCGCTGCCTAAGGTGCGAGCGTGGACGCGACTTCGAAGATCAGGGCAGGGGCCGCCGCCGCGTGGCACTGGTTCGCGGCGCCCGGGATGTGGTCGCGGCGCAGGACCGCCGGCGAGGTGGTGCTCGCCGTCGTGATGGGGCTGCTCGCCGCCGGCACCGAGGAGCTGCTCGGCGGCGAGGGGTGGCGGCTGGCCTGGGTGGGCCTGGGCGCCGCCGTGCTGTCGCTGCTGCGCCGGCGGCTGCCGGGGTCTGTGCTCATCGTCACGGCGGCCTGCGCGCCGGTCGTGCCGGGCTTCCTCGTCCTGCTGATCCTGGTCGGCTGGTCGTCCGGCCGGTACATCGCCGGAGCGGGGCGGGCACTGATCGCCTACACCGTCGCGTACGTGCTGAACGTCTCGGCGAGCCTGGTCGACGTCTGGGATCTGCACCGGACGCTGACCGTCGTCTTCATGGCGACGCTCTACTTCCTCGGGACCACCCTCGCGCCCGGCCTCGCCAACCGGTACTGGACCCAGCGCAGGACCCTGCTGCACGCCCTGCAGGAGGGCAACGCCCAGCTGCTGCGAGAGCGCGCGATGGTGGTCGGGCAGGCGCGGCTGCTCGAACGGCAGCGGATCGCCCAGGACATGCACGACAGCCTCGGCCACCAGCTCGCGCTGATCGCGGTCCACACCGGCGCCCTGGAGGTCGACCGGGAACTGACCGACCGCCAGCGGGAGGCCGTCGGGGTGCTGCGGAACGCGTCGGTGACCGCGATGCACGAGCTGCGCGAGGTCGTCGGCATCCTGCGGGACGGTGTCCACGCGGGGGCGGAGGCCACTGCCCTGCCCGCGGGGCCGGGCGACTCCTCGGGACGGGCGGCGCGGGGGACCGCCGGTATCGAGGGGCTCGTCGAGGCGGCGCGGGCCGCGGGGAACCGGGTGGAGCTGCGGTGGAACGGGGACCACCGGCCGCTGCCCCCGGCCGCCGACCACGCGGCGTACCGGATCGTGCAGGAGGCGCTGACCAACGCCTACAAGCACGCGCCGGGCGCGCTCATCGACGTGGAAGTGCGGTACGAGCCGGACTCCCTGGTCGTGGAGATCGTCAACGAAGCGGCCGAGAAGGCCCCGGAGGACGTCGTCAGCGGCGGTCAGGGGCTGACCGGGCTGCACGAGCGGGCCCGGCTCGTCGGCGGCATCGTCCACGCCGGGCCGGCGGACGGCGGCGGGTTCCGGGTCGCCGGGATGCTGCCCTACGGGGTGGTGGAGGCAGCGCCTTTGGTCGATGCGGCCGACGACTTCCGGCAGCAGTCGACGAACCCCTGGGTGGGCCACCGTGGAGCCGTCCAGGTCGGGCAGGCCGACTGGACCTTCACGGAACGGGAGCTGGCGATGGCGATGCACGGGGGCAGGAACAGGAGCGCGGGCAGCGGGATCGCGCTGGGGTGCGGGATCGCGTTCGCGGCCCTGGTCCTGCTGCTGGTCGCGGGCGGCTTCGGCGTCTACTTCCTCGTCGGATCGCTGGAGAAGGGCATGATCGACCCGGCCGAGTACGACGCGATATCGGTCGGATCGGCCGAGAAGGAGGTCCGCGACAAGCTGCCGTCCGGCGACACGATCACGACCACCGGGCTGCACGGCAAGGGCCCCGAGGAGCCGGAGGGCTCCAAGTGCCTGGTGCTCATGTCGTCCGAGGTGGGGAAAGAGGTGGAGACCGAGCCGGTTTTCCGGTTCTGCTTCAAGGACGGCAAGCTGATCGAGAAGAAGTCGTACGAGGTCAAGCGCTAGCGCTGACCCGGCCGAACCGGTAGCCGTTGGGGAGTAGCTGTGGCAGGGCAGCGCATCAGGGTCGTGGTCGCCGACGACGAGCCGCTGATCAGGGCCGGGATCCGGATGATCCTCACCTCGGACGAGGACATCGAGGTGGTCGCGGAGGCGGCGAACGGCCGCGAGGCCATCGAGCACGTGCGCGCGCACCACGCCGACGTGGTGCTGCTCGACATCCAGATGCCGGTGCTCGACGGGCTGTCCGCGCTGCCGGAGCTGCGCCGGGTGGCGCCCTCGACGCGGGTGATCGTGCTGACGACCTTCGGCGAGCGGGAGAACGTGCTGCGGGCCCTGGAGCACGGGGGCGCCGGGTTCCTGCTCAAGGACACCGCGCCGGCCGAGCTGATCCGTGCGGTCCGGGCCGCGGCGGCGGGTGACGCCTATCTCTCGCCCGCCGCCACCCGGCACGTGGTGGAGCAGTTGGCCTCGGGCCGCGAGGTGACGCGCGCGGAGCAGGCGAGGGGGAGGGTGGCGGGGCTGAGCGAGAAGGAGCGCGAGGTCCTCGCCCTCCTCGGCGAGGGGCTCTCCAACGCGGACGCGGGGCGGCGCCTGCACATGAGCGAGGCCACCGTGAAGACGTACGTCAGCCGGATCCTGGCGAAGCTGGGCTGTGAGAACCGTGTGCAGGCGGCGCTGCTGGCGCGCGACGCCGGGCTCTGACCCGGCGTTCTAGGCGCCGCCGGGGCCCGCCGCGTTGTAGCGGAGCAGGTAGGAGGCGAAGCGGGCGAGATCGTCGGCCGGCCAGTCCTTCAGGCGCTCCTGGTAGGCGGCGTGCCGACTCGCCTGGGTGGCGGCCAGGACGCGGCTGCCCGCCTCGGTGGGGTGCAGCACCTGGACCCGGTGGTCGTCCGGGTCCGGTCGGCGCTCGACCAGGCCGAGCCTCTCCAGGCCGCCGATCTGGCGGCTGACCGTCGACTTGTCCAGCAGGTAGTGCGCGGCGAGGTCGGTGGCCCGGCAGCCCTGCTGGTCGTCGATATGGGCGAGCAGGGTGTACGACACGAGCGGCAGCTCCGGGTGGAGCCGGGCGGCCGCGGCGCGGGCACGGCGGGCGAAGGCCGTCAGCTCCCGCTGGATGGTGTCGAGGGAGGCCTCGCGCGGGCCGTCGTCGTCGCCGTCGGTCATGGTGCGCTCCGGGGGCCGTTCAGAGGTGGTGGGTGCAGTTGTAGAGTACAACCACCATTTAGGTGTATGGTGCATGTGTATTCGGTTGTAAAAACCAACCAAACCTGGAGGTGTTCGGTGTCCGCAGGACTCCCCGCCGCGACTGCCACTGCGTCCCCGTCCGCGCCCGGGAGATCGGTGCCCGCGGGTGCCCTGCGCCATGTGCTCGGACATCTGCTCACCCCCCTCCTCATGTGCATCGGCATGGGGCTCGCCTACCTCGGCGCGTTCCACGCCCCCCACCCGCACGACCTGCGCGTCGACGTCGTCGGCTCAGGCCCGCGCGTCCAGGTCCTCGCCCAGACCCTCCACGACCAGGGCGACGGAGCCCTCGACGTCCGTACCGTCCCCGACCGGGCGACCGCCGTCACCGCACTGCGCGAACAGAACTCCTTCGGCGCCTACCTCCCCGGCGACCGCCCCGAACTGCTCGTCGCCACTGCCTCCTCCGACACCAGCGCCATGGCCGTCGAGAAGGTGTTCACCGACGTCGCCGCAGGACAGGACGCGCCCCTGAAGGTCACCGACGTCGCCCCCGTCTCCGACGGAGACCCCACCGGACAGGGCGTCTTCTTCCTGCTGGTCGCGCTCAGCATCGGCTCGTACGCCTCTGTCGCCGTCATCGGCGGCGCGGGCGCCGTCCTGCCCCTGCGCCTCCGCGCCCTGCTCGCCGCCGGAACGTCCCTCGTCGTCAGCCTCGTCGGCACGGTCTTCGCCGGACCGATGTTCCACCTCGTCGACCGAGGACTCGGCGGAGTCTGGGCGATGTCCTGGCTGTACTCGGCCGGCATCCTGCTGATCGGCGTGGGACTCCACACCTTCCTGCGCCGCTGGACCACCCTCGGCGTGATGGTCCTGTTCGTGATGCTCAACTTCACCAGCTCCGGAGGGATCTACCGCCCCGAGCTGCAGCCCGGATTCTTCGGCGCCCTGCACGCCTTCTGGAACGGCGCCGGCTTCGTCGAAGGCGTCCGCAGCCACGTCTACTTCGCCGACCACGCCCTGGGCCGACACCTCCTGGTCCTCGCGCTCTGGCTCCTCGCCGGAGTCGCCGTCACCCTGTGCGCGGGCCTGGCCGAGACCCGCCGCCGCCGAGCGGCGGCCACCCCACCGGCCGAGCCCTCCGCGCCTGCGGTCGCCGACGCGGCGGCCGAGGAGGAGACGGAGGAGGAGATAGAGCAGGAGATGGAGCAGGAGATGGAGCAGGCCGTCGGGGTCTGAAATGCGGCGGGCGCCCAGGTGACCGGTTGTCCACAGGCCGTTGTCCACAGGGGAAGACGGGTCGTCGAACCCGGCGGTACCGTCATCCCGTTGATGTTGAGCAGCACAGGACAGCACGAAATCGGGGGTGGACGTCCCATGGGCGAGATCCGGACAGGGGTACCGGGACAGCGAGACACGGACGGCGGACGCGTTCCGCACGTGCCCGGGTTCGCCCGGCGAACCGCCGCGGGAGTCACCGACTCCCCGAAGGAACAGGGCAAGGCCCTGCGCACGCGCGTCCCACGCACCACCCACGACACCCTCGTCCTCGCCGCCGACCGCCCCGACGCCGTCCGCGCCGTCGAGGACTCCAGCCGCGACCGCGTGCCGGAACTGGCCCCCATACGCGTCGGACGCATGGCCGCGAGCCCCTTCGCGTTCCTGCGCGGCTCCGCCGGGCTCATGGCCCACGACCTGGCCGGCTCCCCCGTCACCGGCGTCGCCGCCCAGATCTGCGGCGATGCGCACGCGGCCAACTTCGGCCTCTACGGAGACGCCCGCGGCCGCCTCGTCATCGACCTCAACGACTTCGACGAGACGGTCGTCGGCCCCTGGGAATGGGACCTCAAGCGCCTCGCCACCTCACTCGTGCTCGCCGGACGGGAGGCCGGCGCGAGCGAGGACACCTGCCGCGCCGCCGCCTTCGACACCGTCGGCGCCTACCGCCGGACCATGCGCCTGCTGGCCAAACTCCCCGCCCTCGACGCCTGGAACGCCATCGCCGACGAGGAACTCGTCTCCCACACCGACGCCCGCGACCTGCTCGGCACCCTCGAACGCGTCTCGGCCAAGGCCCGCAACAACACCAGCGCACGCTTCGCCGCCCGATCCACCGAGTCCGTGACCGACGCCGACGGCGGAGGCCGCCGGTTCGTCGAGGCCCTGCCCGTCCTGCGCCGGGTACCGGACGCGGAGGCGGCCGCCGTCGCCGCCGCACTCGGCCCCTACCTCGACACCGTCTCCGAGGACCGGCTCCCGCTGCTCGCCCGGTACGCCGTCCACGACGTCGCCTTCCGCGTCGTCGGCACCGGCAGCGTCGGCACCCGCTCCTACGTCGTGCTGCTGCTCGACCACCGCGGCGAGGCGCTCGTCCTCCAGGTGAAGGAGGCCCGGCCGTCCGCGCTGCTCCCGCACCTGCCCGCCGTCGGCTTCACCGTCCCGGACGCGGGGCACGAAGGCCGGCGCGTGGTGCTCGGCCAGAAGCGGATGCAGGTCGTCAGCGACATCCTGCTCGGCTGGACCACGGTGGAGGGGCGACCGTTCCAGGTGCGCCAGTTCCGCAACCGCAAGGGCAGCGTCGACCCGGCCGCGCTCACCCCCGACCAGGTCGACGACTACGGCCGCATGACCGGCGCGCTCCTCGCCCGCGCCCACGCCCACAGCGCCGACCCGCGGCTGATAGCCGGCTACTGCGGCAAGAGCGAGGAGCTCGACGAGGCCGTCGCGTCCTTCGCCGTCGCCTACGCCGACCGCACCACGGCGGACCACACCGACCTGCTGACGGCGGTGCGCAACGGCCGGACAGCGGCCGAACTCGGAGTGTGACGGCCCGAGGCTGCCCGAAACCGGGCTGCCCCGGACCGGTGGCCACGGGCCACGAAAAACGGGGGGCGGGGCGGGGGAGGGAGGGGGGAGGGCCCCCCGGGGATCGTAGGCTGGTGGGGTGACGGACCGGAACGAGGACGTGGGCGTGGACCAGGACGTGGATCCGGACGCAGGCGCGGGTGCGGACGCAGGCGCGGACCTGGGTGCGGGCGAGGGCGCGGACCTGGGTGCGGGTGCGGGCGAGGGCTCTGACGCGGGTGACGGGATCGGTGCGGGCTCGGGTGCCGCTGTCGGAGCTGAGTCCGGTGCCGGGGCTGGGTCCGAGGTCGGGGACGAGCGGCCCGAGGCTCGGCTGGAGAAGGCCGTGCGGGTGGCCGAGCAGGCGTTGATCGAGTTCGAGATCGCGGTGGAGACCTTCCGCGTCGAGGTCGACAACTTCTCACGGCTGCACCACCAGAAGCTCGGGCCGATGTACACGCGGCTCGACGAGCTGGACGCGCAGATCGCCGAGGCGCGCGCGGCGCAGACCGGTGATCCGGAGGATCTGCGGAAGGCGCAGGAGGCGCGGGCCGTCGTCATGCCGATGCCCGGTGTCGACGAGCTCTTCCACGACTGGATCGACTCCGACGGACTCTCCCCCGAGGCCGCCGCGATGCTGACCGAGCAGCCCGTACAGCCGCCGAAGCGGGTGCGGCCGAGTGAGGAGGCCCGGAAGCTGTATCGCGAGCTGGCCCGGCAGGCCCACCCGGACCTGGCGCGCGAGGAGGACGAGCGCAAGCGGCGCGAGGAGTTCATCACCCGGGTCAACGCGGCCTACGCGCGCGGTGACGTCACGCTGCTGCGCGAGCTGTCCGCCGAGTGGGCTGCCGGTCCGGTGGCCGAGCCGGAGCGGCTCAGCGAGAGCGAGGAGCTCTATGCGCGCCTCGAGTGGCTGTCGCAGCGCAAGGAGCTGCTGACCCTGGTCGCGCGGGAGCTGGAGGAGAGCGCGATCGGCGCGATGCTGCGGATGGCGCCGGACGACCCCGATCAGCTCCTCGAGGAGATCGCCGAGCAGCTGCTCGCGCAGGTGTCCGAGCGGGAGGCCGAGCTGGCCGCGTTGGTGCGGCAGGTGAGTTAAGTTTCCAAGGGGCTCGATCCTCCCTTCGAGCCGTTCGTACGAGAGAAGGCCTGTCCCATGAACTTCGCCCCGCTCCCCTCGGTGGACGTGGCTTCCGTGCCGGCCGACGCCCTGGTGCTGGACGTCCGTGAGGACGACGAGTGGGTGGCCGGTCATGCCGAGGGTGCTCTGCATGTGCCGATGAGTGACTTCGTGGCGCGTTTCGGCGAGGTGACCGAGGCCGTGTCGGAGGGGCGTCGGGCGTATGTGATGTGCCGGGTGGGTGGCCGGTCTGCGCAGGTCACGCAGTATCTGGTGCAGCAGGGGATCGACGCGGTCAACATCGACGGCGGCATGATCGCCTGGGACGCGGCCGGTCGGCCGGTGGTGACGAAGGACGGCGCCCCGGGCTTCGTGGCCTGAGCCTCTTCCCGGCCCGGGGCGGTTTCCGGGTCGGTCAGCCGAGGGGGTGGGCGGCCAGGAGGTCGCCGAGGGCCTCCTCGTGCGCGGCGGCCGGGCCGAGGGCGAGTTCGAGCTGCTTGGCCCACGCGTGGTAGCGGTGGAGCGGGTAGTCGGTGTCGGCGCCGAAGCCGCCGTGGAGGTGCTGGGCGGTCTGCACCACGCGGCGTACGCCTTCCGAGGCCCAGATCTTGGCGACGGCGATGTCCGCGGCGGGCGGCAGGGGGCCGCCCGCTTCGCTGGTGATGCGCCAGGCGGCCTGCCAGAGGGTGACTTCCATGGCGCGCAGGTCGATGTAGCGGTCGGCGGCCTGGACGGCGACGGCCTGGAACGTGGCCACGGGGTGGCCGAACTGCTCGCGCTTGCCCGTGTATTGGCTCGTCATGGTGAGGACGTTCTCGCCGAGGCCGAGGGCGAGGGCGCAGGTTCCGGTGGCGAGGACGCCGTGGAGCCAGTCCCAGGCGCCGGCGGTTTCGATGACGTCGGCGCTGTCGAGGCGTACGGAGTCCAGGTGCAGTTCGGCGAGGAGTTCGCCGCTGGTGGAGAACTGGTCGGCGAGGGTGAGGCCGGCCGTGGCGCGGGGGACGAGGGCGAGGACGGTCTGTCCTTCGGCGGTGTGCGCGGGAACGGCGATGCGGTCGGCTCCGTGGGCCCAGGGGACGGCGCTCTGGAGGCCGTCGAGGATCCAGTCGGTGCCGTCGCGGTGGGCGGTGACGGCGAGTTCGGCGGGGTCGTGCCCGGTGTGGCCGTTGGAGGCGGCGGTGAGGACGAGTTCGCCGCGGCCGACGCGGGGGAGGAGCGCGGCGGCGGTGCGCGGGTCCGCGTACCGCTCCACGGTCATGGCGACGGCGCTGGTCTCCAGGAGGGGAACGCGGGCGAGGACGCGGGCGGATTCGCGCAGGACGAGGCAGAGGGCGATGGTGTCGAGTCCGGCGCCGCCGTGTGCGGGGGCGAGGACGAGGCTGAGCAGGTCGGCGCCGGCGAGGCGGGACCAGAGCGGTCGGTCGAAGTCGTCGGCGACGGCTCCGGGGGTGAGCGCGGGGCTCGGTACGGCGTCGGGGGTGACGCCGGAGAAGACCGCTTGGGCCGCTTCGACGGCGGCCTGCTGTTCCTCGGTGAAGGTGAAGTCCACGGCCATGCCTTCCCGTTGCCTGCTTGACTGCTGTCCGTCTGCCTGACGGGTCGTCAAGATAGAACAGGTTCTAGGGGAAGGGAATGGGTGTGGCTCCCCGGCCGCCGGGGCGGTCGGCCGGGGGACGGTCAGCGGTCGAAGTCGAGTTCCACGTCGGCGGTGGCCGGGTGGGACTGGCAGGCCAGGACGTATCCGGCTTCGGTCTCCTCCGGTTCCAGCGCGAAGTTGCGGTCCATGCGGACCTCGCCTTCGACGAGGAAGGCGCGACAGGTGCCGCACACGCCGCCCTTGCAGGCGTAGGGGGCGTCGGCGCGGGCGCGGAGCACCGTGTCGAGGAGCGTCTCGCCTTCCTGGACGGGCCAGTTGCCGGAACGGCCGTGCAGGGTGGCCGTCAGTGTGGCGTGGACGGGTGCGGCGCTCGTGGGGGCCGGGGCGGGGGCCGATCCGTCGTCGACGTGGAAGATCTCCTGGTGGATCCGGGAGCGTTCGACGCCGAGTCCGCGCAGGGCGCCTTCGGTGGCGGTGACGAGGCCGAAGGGGCCGCAGAGGAACCAGCCGTCGATCTCGTCGACGGGGAGCAGCGCGGGGAGCAGGGCGGTCAGCCGCTCCTGGTCGAGGCGGCCGGAGGGGAGGCCCGCCTGCTGTTCCTCGCGGGAGAGGGCGGTGACCAGCTGGAAGCGGTCGGGGAAGCGGTCCTTGAGGTCGGCGACCTCGTCGAGGAACATCGTGGAGGAGGCGGTGCGGTCGCTTCGGACGAGGCAGAACCGGGCGTCCGGCTGCTGGGCGAGCAGCGTGGCGGCCATCGACAGGACCGGGGTGATGCCGCTGCCGCCGACGACGGCCGCGAAGTGGCCGGGGCGGGGCGTGAGGGTGAAACGGCCCATGGGTTCCATGACGTCGACGGTGTCGCCGACGGCCAGTTCCTTCAGGGCGTAGGTGGAGAACTCTCCGCCGTCGACGAGCCGGATGCCGACGCGCAGGACGGGGTCCTGACCCGCGGGCGCCGCGGGCGCGCAGATCGAGTACGTGCGGCGGATCTCCTCGCCGTCGCGTGCGGTGCGGCGCAGGGCGAGGTGCTGACCGGGGGTGTGGCGGTAGGCGTCGCGCAGTTCGGCCGGTACGGCGAAGGTGACCGCCACCGAGTCGTCCGTGAGTTGCTCGACCTCGCTCACCCGGAGCGGGTGGAAGGCGGCCCGTCCGGCCCCTGAGGACACCATCTACAACTCCTTGAAGTGGTCGAACGGTTCGCGGCAGGCCGTGCAGCGGCGCAGCGCCTTGCAGGCGGTGGAGGAGAAGCGGCTGAGCAGTTCGGTCTCGGTGGAGCCGCAGTGCGGGCAGCGGATCGCCAGCGTCACGGGCACGGGGCCGCCGGTCGCGGCCGGCCCCTGGGGGCGGGGCGGGGCGATGCCGAACTCGGCGAGCTTGCGCCGTCCTTCGTCGCTGATGTCGTCGGTGGACCAGGCGGGGGCGAGGACGGTGACGACGGAGACGTCGGCCATGCCGTGGGCGTGCAGGGCGTGCTCGATGTCGGCGGACATCGCCTCGATGGCGGGGCAGCCGGTGTACGTCGGGGTCAGCTCGACCTCGACGCGGCCGGGGCCGAGGACCTGGACGCCGCGCAGGACGCCGAGTTCGCCGAGGGTGAGGACGGGCAGCTCGGGGTCGGGGACGGCGCCGGCGATCCGGCTCAGTTCCTGCTCCAGGTCGGTCATCCCGGGACGGGTGGCGGTCACCATGCCGCCCCCGGGTGGCTGCGGTGCAGGTGCTGCATCTCGGCGAGCATCCGTCCGAAGGACTCGGTGTGCAGGCCCTGCCGGCCGGCTCCCGCGCGCCAGCCGCCGGTGTGGGGGCCGGTGGGGACGGTGAGGGTGGCGCGGGTGAGGACGGCGGTGACGGAGTCCAGCCAGGCGGCCCGCAGGGCCTCGTGGTCGATGTCGAGGCCGGGGACGGGCTGGAACAGCTCGCCGGTGAAGCGCCAGAGGGCGTCGCAGGCGCGCTGCATGCGCTCGTGGCTCTCGGGGGTGCCGTCGCCGAGGCGGAGGGTCCAGTGCTCGGCGTGGTCCTGGTGGTAGGCGACCTCCTTCACGGCCTTGGCCGCGAGTCCGCTGAGGGGGCCGTCGCCGGCCGCCAGCTGGGCGAAGAGGAGCCCTTGGTAGGTGGAGAAGTAGAGCTGGCGGGCGATCGTGTGGGCGAAGTCGCCGTTGGGCTGCTCGACGAGCTGGGTGTTGCGGAAGGCCCGTTCCTCGCGGAGGTAGGCCAGTTCGTCCTCGTCGCCGACGAGGGAGAGCAGGACGCGCGCCTGTCCGAGCAGGTCGAGCGCGATGTTCGCGAGGGCGACCTCTTCCTCCAGGACGGGGGCGTCGCCCGCCCACTCCCCCAGTCGGTGGGAGAGCACCAGGGCGTCGTCGCCGAGGGCGAGCGCGGCTTCGGCGATCACGGTGGTGTCCGCGTTCGCAGTGGTCGCAGTGGTCGACGTGGCCGCGGTGGTGTCAGTGGTGTCGGTGGGGCCGCTCACAGGTGCTTCACCCCCTCGGGGATCTCGTAGAAGGTCGGGTGCCGGTAGGGCTTGTCCGCCGACGGCTCGAAGAAGGGGTCCTTCTCGTCCGGTGAGGAGGCGGTGATCGCGGTGGAGGGCACCACCCAGATCGAGACGCCTTCGCTGCGGCGGGTGTACAGGTCGCGGGCGTTGCGCAGGGCCATCTCGGCGTCCGGTGCGTGCAGGCTGCCGGCGTGGGTGTGGGAGAGGCCGCGGCGCGAGCGCACGAACACCTCCCACAGGGGCCATCCGTCGGTGGTCATGCCCGTGCCTCCCCGTGCTTGTCGGCGTATGCCGCCGCTGCTTCTCTGACCCAGGCCCCGTTCTCGTGGGCCCGGCGACGCCGGTCGAGCCGCTGCTCGTTGCAGGGGCCGTTGCCCTTGAGGACGTCCTGGAACTCGGCCCAGTCGATGGGGCCGAAGTCGTAGTGCCCGCGCTCCTCGTTCCACCGCAGGTCCGGGTCCGGGAGGGTGAGTCCGAGGGCCTCGGCCTGGGGGACGGCGATGTCCACGAACCGCTGGCGCAGCTCGTCGTTGGAGTGCCGCTTGATCTTCCAGGCCATGGACTGGGCGGAGTGCGCGGATGCGTCGTCCGGCGGGCCGAACATCATCAGCGAGGGCCACCACCAGCGGTTCACGGCGTCCTGGGCCATGGCGTGCTGGGCCTCGGTGCCCCGGGAGAGGGCGAGGAGGGCTTCGTACCCCTGGCGCTGGTGGAAGGACTCCTCCTTGCAGACGCGGACCATCGCGCGGGCGTACGGCCCGTAGGAGCAGCGGCAGAGGGGGACCTGGTTGGTGATGGCGGCGCCGTCCACCAGCCAGCCGATGGCGCCGACGTCGGCCCAGGTCAGCGTCGGGTAGTTGAAGATCGAGGAGTACTTCTGGCGGCCGGAGTGGAGCTTGTCGAGGAGCTCGTCGCGGCTGGTGCCGAGGGTCTCCGCCGCGCTGTACAGATACAGCCCGTGGCCGGCCTCGTCCTGGACCTTGGCCATGAGGATCGCCTTGCGGCGCAGCGAGGGCGCGCGGGTGATCCAGTTGGCCTCCGGCTGCATGCCGATGATCTCGGAGTGGGCGTGCTGGGCCATCTGGCGGACGAGCGAGGCCCGGTAGGCGTCCGGCATCCAGTCGCGCGGCTCGATGCGCTCGTCGGCGGCGACGGCCGCGTCGAACACCGCCTCGTAGGCCGCCTGCGCCGCCGCGTCGGACGCGGCCGTCTCAGTGGCCGTGCCCGGCGCGCCCTGCGCGGCCGCCCTTGCTTTCTGTGCGTCCGTGGTCACTGCGGTCGCTGCCGTCCCTGCGGTCATCGGACCCCCTACCGACCGATCGTTCGGTTGAATGACTTCAATGGTCGGTCGGCGGCCCGTATGGTGTCAACCCTGTGCATGACCGAGGGTGGACGGATCGGGGATCGGGGCGGGGATGGAAGCGCAGGTCGACGCGGACGACGCGGGCGTACACGAGGAGCAGCCACCGCCCGGGCCGGAGCCGCGGGAGGGACGCGGCCAGGGGGCCGGGATCGCCTCGCTGTCGCTCCCGTACCAGGTCGCCGCGGCCGTCGCGCTCGCCGGTGTGGCGGTCTTCGCCTGTGTCCACCTCGCGATGGTGTTCCTGCACGTCGCGCCGTCGAACACGCTGACCAAGCAGAACGGCGAGGCGGTGGACGAGTGGGTCTACCCCGAGTTCGAACAGAACTGGAAGCTCTTCGCCCCCAATCCGCTCCAGCAGAACATCGCGGTCGAGGTCCGCGCCGAGGTCGAGGGCGCCGACGGCGCCGAGCGCACCACCGGCTGGATCGGTCTGAGCGCGCAGGACGCGGAGGCGATCCGCGGCAACCTGGTGCCCAGCCACACCGAGCAGAACGAGCTCCGCCGGGCGTGGGACTTCTACCTGAACACCCACACCGACGACCACCGGCCCAACGGCCTGCGGGGCGTTCTCTCCGAGCAGTACATCCGCCGGATCGTCATGCTCCGGCTCGACAGGGCGGACCTCGGCGGCACGGTGGAGCGGATCCAGCTCCGCTCCGTGACGCGCGTCGTGCCCGCTCCGTCGTGGAGCAACGAGAAGACGAACACGGACCCCTCCTACCGGGAGTTTCCGTGGTGGAAGGTGACCGCCGCCGATCTGCCGGGCGGGGCACGGGACGACCGCGCGGAGGCGGGCCGATGAACCGATCGACCACACCCCCGGAGCCCGGGAACGCCGGCACCCCGTCCCAGGAGTCCACGGCCCAGGAGTCCACGGCCCACGAGTCCACGGCCCGTGGGTCCGCGCCACACGAGTCCACGGCCCAGGAGTCCGCGGCCCGTGAGCCCTTCGACCGGCGGCTCGCGCGGGGCATCCAGCGGATCACCTCCTCGGCCCTCGGCCCGTACCAGACCGCGATCGTCCGCATCGGCATCTCGCTCACCTGGCTGTTTTTCCTGCTGCGCGAACTGCCCCACCGCCATGAGCTCTACGGCCCCGACGGCCCCTGGGCCTGGGAGATGGGGCGCCGCCTGATCGCCGAGAACGAAGCGTTCACGGTGCTCATGTGGTCGGACAGCGCGGTCTGGTTCGAGATCGTCTACGCGCTCGCTGTCCTCTGCGCCCTCCTGATGCTGCTCGGCTGGCGTACCCGCGCCATGTCGGTGGTCTTCATGGCCGGTGTGCTGTCCCTGCAGAATCGCTCCGTCTTCATGGGCGACGGCGGCGACAACGTCATCCACCTGACCGCGATCTACCTCGTCCTCACCCGCTGCTCCCGCGTCTGGTCCCTGGACGCCCGCCGGGCCGCTCGTGAGGCCCGCGAGGCGGAGGCGGGCAAGGCGCCCCGGCGCGATGTCGTCGGACCGCTGCTGTGGACGGTGCTCGGCGGACTGCTGCTCGCCACCACCTACTTCTCCGACACCAACGGCACGGCCTGGCTTCTGGTGCTGCTGTGGGTGCTGTGGCTGGGGCAGGCGCTGTGGTGGCTGGTGTGCCGCTACGCGCCGGGCGAGCCGCGCACGCTGCTCGACGTCCTCGCCAACCTGGTGCACAACGCCGCCCTCGTCGTGATCATGGCCGAGGTCTGCCTGATCTACGCGACGGCCGGCTGGTACAAGATCCAGGGCTCGCGCTGGCAGGACGGCACCGCGCTCTACTACCCGCTCAAGCTGGACTACTTCTCGCCCTGGCCCGCCCTCTCCGATCTGCTCGGATCCAGCGGTGTGATCGTGTTGGCGCTGACCTACGGGACCGTGCTGATCCAGGTCGCGTTCCCCTTCGCCCTGTTCAACCGCAAGGTCAAGAACGTCCTGCTGGTCGCGATGATGCTGGAGCACGCCGGGATCGCCGTGCTCCTCGGGCTCCCGCTCTTCTCGCTGGCGATGATCTCGGCGGACGCGGTGTTCCTGCCGACGGCGTTCCTGGTGTGGCTGGGGGCGCGGGCGGGGCGCGGCAGGGACCGGTTGCTGTCCCGCCGGCGCGGGACGGTGCCCGACCAGCGCCGTGCGGACGAGGAGGCCGCCCCCCGTACCCTCGTGGGGTGAGCACCGCTGAACAGTCCGAGCCGATCCAGTACGACGACGGGTACGCCCCCGAGGTCGGCGTGGGACCGCATCCGCTGCCCTGGCCGGACGGCGAGCGCTACGACCCGGAGCTGCTGGCCGGCGGGGACCGGCGCAACGTCGTCGACCGGTACCGGTACTGGACGCGGGAGGCGATCGTCGCCGACCTGGACACCCGGCGGCACGACTTCCATGTCGCGGTCGAGAACTGGGGCCACGACTTCAACATCGGTTCCGTGGTGCGGACGGCCAACGCCTTCCTGGCGAAGGAGATCCACATCGTCGGGCGGCGGCGGTGGAACCGGCGCGGGGCGATGGTCACCGACCGCTACCAGCACGTCCGCCACCACCCGGACACCGTGTCGCTGACGGCGTGGGCGGCGGCGGAGGGCGTGCCGATCATCGGCATCGACAATCTGCCGGGCGCCGTTCCGCTGGAGCGGACCGTGCTGCCGCGGCGCTGTGTGCTGCTGTTCGGCCAGGAGGGTCCGGGCCTCACCGAGGAGGCCCGGAACCACGCCGAGATGGTCTGCTCGATCGCTCAGTTCGGCTCGACCCGGTCGATCAACGCGGGCGCCGCCGCGGCGATCGCGATGCACGCGTGGGTGCAGCGGTACGCCGAGATCACCCCGGGCGGCTGAGCGGCCCGTCGGCCGGAGCCGCCCGTACTGAGCCGCCGTACTGCGCTGCCTGTACTGAGCCGCCCGTGGGCCCGCAGGGTCCCGCGGAGGCCCGTGAGAGCCCCCGCGAGCGCCCGGGGTCACGCCTGGCGGCGGACCTCCACCACGCGGAAGCGGTTGGCGACGAACGCTCCGTCGCACAGGGCCGCGTTCGCCGCCGGGTTTCCGCCCGAGCCGTGGAAGTCGGAGAACGCCGCCGTCTGGTTGACGTACACCCCGCCCGTCAGGTTCAGCGAGAGCTGCGCCGCCTCGTCGAGGCAGACCTCCTCGACGGCCCGCTCGGTCTCGGCAGAGGTGGTGTACGCCCCGACGGTCATCGCTCCCTTCTCGCGGACCGTGCGCCGCAGCAGCTCCAGCGCGTCGGCCGTCGAGTCGACGGAGACGGCGAAGGCGACGGGGCCGAAGCACTCGGAGAAGTAGGCCGCCTCCGGGTCCGGCTTCGAGCCGTCCAGCTTGACGATGACCGGCGTACGGACGACGGCGTCGGGGAAGTCCGGGTTCGCCACCTCGCGGGAGGCCAGCGCCACCTCGCCGAGGCCCGCGGCGGCCTCCAGGCGCGCCTTCACGTCCGGGTTGACCAGCGCGCCGAGCAGTGCGTTCGCCCGGGCGTCGTCGCCGAGCAGACCGCCGACGGCCGCCGCGAGGTCGGCGACGACCTCGTCGTACGACTTGGGTCCCGCGTCGGTGGCGATGCCGTCGCGGGGGATCAGCAGGTTCTGCGGGGTGGTGCACATCTGGCCGCTGTACAGGGACAGGGAGAACGCCAGGTTGGACAGCATCCCCTTGTAGTCGTCGGTGGAGTCGACGACCACCGTGTTGACGCCGGCCTTCTCCGTGTACACCTGCGCCTGGCGGGCGTTGGCCTCCAGCCAGTCGCCGAAGGCGGTGGATCCGGTGTAGTCGATGATCCGGATCTCGGGGCGCACGGCCAGGGTCTTCGCGATGCCCTCGCCCGGCCGCTCGACGGCCAGCGCGACGAGGTTCGGGTCGAATCCGGCCTCGGCGAGGACCTCGCGGGCGACGCGGACCGTGAGCGCCAGCGGGAGGACGGCGCGCGGGTGCGGCTTGACCAGCACCGGGTTGCCGGTGGCGAGGGAGGCGAACAGGCCCGGGTAGCCGTTCCAGGTGGGGAAGGTGTTGCAGCCGATGACGAGCGCGATGCCGCGCGCGACGGGCGTGAACGCCTTGCTCAGCTCCAGCGGGTCCCTCTTGCCCTGCGGCTTGGACCAGTCGGCGCGGCCGCCGGGGGTCCGGGTCTGCTCCGCGTACGCGTACGCCACGGCCTCGAGGCCGCGGTCCTGGGCGTGCGGGCCGCCGGCCTGGAACGCCATCATGAAGGCCTGGCCGCTGGTGTGCATGACGGCGTGCGCGAACTCGTGGGTGCGGGCGGAGATCCGCGCGATGATCTCCAGACAGACCAGGGCGCGGACCTCGGCGCCGGCCTCGCGCCAGGCGGCCATGCCGGCGCGCATCGCGGGCAGCAGGACGTCGATGTCGGCGTGCGGGTACTCGATGCCGAGCGCCGGGCCGTACGGCGAGGTCTCGTCGCCGGTCCAGCCGTCCGTGCCGGGCTGGTCCAGCTCGAAGCGGGTGTTCAGCAGGGCCTTGTACGCCTCGAGACCGCCGGCGGCGTCCAGCGAGCCGTTCTCGCCGTAGGCCTTGGGGTGCTCGGGGTGCGGAGACCAGTAGGCGCGGGTGCGGATCGTGTCCAGTGCCTGGTCGAGTGTGGACCGGTGCTTCTGGGCCAGAGCGTCGGTGGTCAGCTGAGCGGCGGCCATTGCGGGACCAACTCCTCGTCGAGCTAGATCGGTTCGGCGCGTGTGACGCCTGCGCGGAGCCCTCCGCGACGGTGGTCGTGGAAGACGGGTGGGCAGGGACGAACGGACAGAGTTAGAGTAACCGAACGATCGGTCGGGACAAGGGGGTCTGTCGAAGCTGTGGACAACCCATCGGGGAGGATCAGCCGTATGACCGCCAATGTGAGCGACTCCGCGCCGGACGCCGCCCCGACCACGGCCCAGGAAACCGGCGCCGAAGCCCTCGACCGGAGCCGTACCGTCGCCGTCGTCGGCACCGGGACCATGGGCCAGGGGATCGCGCAGATCGCCCTGGTCGCCGGGCATCCCGTACGGCTCTACGACAGCGCCCCCGGCCGCGCCGAGCAGGCCGTGACCGCGCTCGCCGCCCGCCTCGACCGACTGGTCGAGAAGGGGCGTATGGACCGCGCGGAGCGCGACGCCGCCGTGGCCCGGCTGCACGCCGCCACCGAGCTGACGGAGCTGGCCGACGCGGCGCTCGTCGTCGAGGCGATCGTCGAGGATCTCGGGGTCAAGCAGCGGCTCTTCGCCGACCTGGAGAAGATCGTCGGCGACGACACCCTGCTCGCCACCAACACCTCCTCCCTCTCCGTCACCGCGATCGCGGGCGGGCTGCGGCTGCCCGGCCGCTTCGTCGGCCTGCACTTCTTCAACCCGGCGCCGCTGCTGCCGCTCGTCGAGGTCGTCAGCGGCTTCGCCACCGACGCCCCGGCCGCCACGCGCGCGTACGCGACGGCCAGGAGCTGGGGCAAGACGCCGGTGCGCTGCGCCGACACCCCCGGGTTCATCGTCAACCGGATCGCCCGGCCCTTCTACGCCGAGGCGCTGCGCGTGTACGAGGAGGGCGCGGCCGACCCCGCCACCATCGACGCGGCCCTGCGCGAGAGCGGCGGCTTCCGGATGGGCCCGTTCGAGCTGACCGACCTCATCGGCCAGGACGTCAACGAGGCCGTCACCCGGTCCGTCTGGGAGTCCTTCTACCAGGACCCCAAGTTCACGCCCTCGCTCGCCCAGCGGCGCCTGGTCGAGTCGGCGCGGCTCGGCCGCAAGTCGGGGCACGGCTGGTTCCCGTACGGGGACGGCGCCACCGCACCCGAACCGCACACCGCGCCGCCGGCCGCGGCGCCGGCCTCGGTCACGGTCCAGGGGGACCTCTACCAGGCACGCGCGCTGGTGGGCCTCTTCGAGGCGTCCGGCGTCACGGTCGAGCGCGCCGACGACGCCGTGCCCGGCTACCCGGGCTGGATCGAACTTCCCAGCGGGACCCGGCTGTTCCTCGCCGACGGCACCGCCGCCGACGACGCGGAGATGCCGGTCGTCCACTTCGACCTCGCCCTGGACTTCGCCACCTGCGAGCGGATCGTCCTCGCGCCCGCGGCGAGCGTCGACGACGCCTCCCTCCAGGAGGCGATCGGCCTCTTCCAGGCGGCCGGCAAGAAGGTCAGCGTCATCGGGGACGTCCCCGGACTGATCGTCGCCCGCACGGTCGCGATGCTCGCCGACTTCGCGTACGACGCCGCCACGCGCGCGGTGGCGGACGCCGACGACATCGACACCGCGATGCGGCTCGGCGTGAACTACCCGCGCGGGCCCCTCGCCTGG
The DNA here is from genome assembly GCF_040653315.1 of Streptomyces sp. NPDC047981. NCBI lineage: Bacteria > Bacillati > Actinomycetota > Actinomycetes > Kitasatosporales > Streptomycetaceae > Streptomyces > Streptomyces sp. NPDC047981. The sequence goes on from NZ_JBEZNQ010000101.1 coordinate 19,821, forward strand.
GCCGAGGAACTGGGCGCGGGCTGGGTCCTCGGGACGCTCTCCAACCTCCACGAGGAGTACCCGACGGGCCGCTACGCCCCGTCGCAGGCGCTGCGCCGCCGGGTCGCCGCGGAGCAGGCGGCCGCGGACCCGGCGGGCGACACGGCCGGTCAGGAGGCCACGGCATGACGACCGCGAAGCGGGACACCTACACCCCCGAGACGCTGCTCTCCGTCGCCGTAGGGGTCTTCAACGAGCGCGGCTACGACGGCACGTCCATGGAGCACCTCTCCAAGGCCGCGGGGATCTCCAAGTCCTCGATCTACCACCATGTCGCGGGCAAGGAGGAGCTGCTGCGCAGGGCTGTCAGCCGGGCGCTCGACGGCCTCTTCGGGATCCTCGACGAGCCGGGCGCGGGGCGTGGCCGGGCGATCGAGCGGGTCGAGTACGTCACCCGGCGCACCGTCGAGGTGCTGATAGCCGAGCTGCCGTACGTGACGCTGTTGCTGCGGGTCCGGGGCAACACCGACACCGAGCGCTGGGCCATGGAACGGCGCAGGGAGTTCGACCACAGGGTCGCCGAGCTGCTCAAGGCGGCCGTGGCCGACGGGGACCTGCGGGCCGATGTGGACATCAAGCTCGCCACCCGGCTGCTCTTCGGCATGATCAACTCGCTGGTGGAGTGGTACCGGCCGCTGCCGGGCGCCCACGCCGAGCGGGACCAGCTCGCCGACACCGTCGTGCACCTGGCCTTCGACGGGCTGCGTACGGCCCGCTGAGGGGCCGCTGAGGCCTTGCCCGGGGCCCGTTCCGCACGGGCCGCCCGGGCGGTACGGCCCCGTGGGCTCCCGGGCGGCCCTGCCGTGAGTCCCGGGCGCCGTCAGTGGTCCGGGTCGAGGTCCGTCTCCTCGAAGACCAGGAGCGTGCGGGTGGAGAGCACCTCCGGGATCGCCTGGAGCCTGGTCAGCACCAGTTCGCGCAGCGTGCGGTTGTCCGGCGTGTGCACAAGGAGCAGGACGTCGAAGTCTCCGCTGACCAGGGCGATGTGCGCGGCGCCCGGCAGCGCCTGGAGCTGTTCGCGCACGGTGCGCCAGGAGTTCTGGACGATCCTGAGCGTGATGTACGCGGAGGCACCGTGGCCCGCGCGCTCGTGGTTGACGCGGGCGCTGAAGCCGCGGATCACGCCGTCGTCGATCAGCCGGTTGATCCGCGCGTAGGCGTTGGCCCGGGACACATGGACCCGTTCGGCCACGGAGCGTATCGACGCGCGACCGTCCGTCTGCAGGATGCGCAGGATGTCCCGGTCGATCGCGTCGAGCGGGCGCGCCGGCGGACCCTGCGGCACTCCGGTCGGGCTCGGGGGCAGGGCCTGCTCCCAGCCGTCGGCCATTTGTTCATCCGCCACGTCCCCCCACCTCTCATCCATGGACGACATGTCTCCATCCCAGGCTGTGGAGAACCGATTGTCCACAGGCTGAGGGCACCTGTAGCCAAAATGGCTCCACGACCGAACAATCGGTAGGTGAGGCGCACCACATTCGCGCCACCCGCCTTCGGGTCTTATGCCCGCTCCCACGAGGAGGTGGACTCGTTGCAACAGCGCAGTTCGACAGTCCAAGAGCCGCCCGGTGCCGCGACCGCCTACCGGCCCACCCCGCCGCCGGCGTGGAAGCCGCGCACCGACCCCGCCCCGCTGCTGCCCGACGCCGAGCCCTATCGGGTCCTCGGCACGGACGCGGCCGCCCAGGCCGACCCCGAGCTGATGCGACGGCTCTACGCGGAGCTCGTCCGCGGCCGTCGGTACAACGCGCAGGCCACGGCGCTCACCAAGCAGGGCCGACTGGCCGTCTACCCGTCGACCACCGGGCAGGAGGCCGCCGAGGTCGCGGCCGCACTGTCCCTGGAGAAGCGGGACTGGCTCTTCCCCTCGTACCGCGACACCCTCGCGGCCGTCGCCCGCGGCCTGGACCCCGTCCAGGCGCTGACGCTGCTGCGCGGCGACTGGCACACCGGCTACGACCCGCGTGAGCACCGTGTCGCGCCCCTGTCGACCCCGCTCGCCACGCAGCTCCCGCACGCGGTGGGCCTCGCGCACGCGGCCCGGCTCAAGGGCGACGACGTCGTGGCCCTGGCCATGGTCGGCGACGGCGGCACCAGCGAGGGCGACTTCCACGAGGCGCTGAACTTCGCGGCCGTCTGGCAGGCCCCGGTGGTCTTCCTCGTGCAGAACAACGGCTTCGCGATCTCCGTGCCCCTGGCCAAGCAGACGGCGGCGCCCTCGCTCGCCCACAAGGCCGTCGGCTACGGCATGCCGGGCCGGCTCGTCGACGGCAACGACGCGGTCGCCGTCCACCAGGTGCTGACCGAGGCCGTCGCACGCGCGCGGCGCGGCGGCGGACCGACGCTGGTCGAGGCCGTGACGTACCGCATCGACGCCCACACCAACGCGGACGACGCGACCCGCTACCGCGGGGACGGCGAGGTCGAGGCCTGGCGGGCCCACGACCCGATCCTGCTCCTGGAGCGGGAGCTGACGGAGCGTGGCCTGCTCGACGAGGACGGCAGGCGGGAGGCGGCCGAGGCCGCCGAGACGATGGCGGCGGCGCTGCGCGAGCGGATGAACGCGGAGCCGGTCCTGAACCCGATGGATCTGTTCGCGCACGTCTACGCCGAGCAGACGGCACAACTGCGTGAGCAGGCGGCGCAGCTGCGGGCCGAGCTCGACGCCGAGAGCGAGGCCTGATGACCACCGCGCAGCAGACGCCGCAGAAGAAGGTCGCGGCCAAGCCCGCCACCATGGCGCAGGCGCTCCAGCGGGCGATGCGTGACGCGATGGCCGAGGACCCGACCGTGCACGTCATGGGTGAGGACGTCGGCACGCTCGGCGGCGTCTTCCGGGTCACCGACGGCCTCGCCAAGGAGTTCGGCGAGGACCGCTGCACCGACACCCCGCTGGCCGAGGCCGGCATCCTCGGCACGGCCGTGGGCATGGCGATGTACGGACTGCGGCCGGTCGTCGAGATGCAGTTCGACGCCTTCGCGTACCCGGCGTTCGAGCAGCTGATCAGCCATGTCTCCCGGATGCGGAACCGCACGCGGGGCGCGATGCCGATGCCGCTGGTGATCCGTGTGCCGTACGGCGGCGGGATCGGCGGTGTGGAGCACCACAGCGACTCCTCCGAGGCGTACTACATGGCGACGCCGGGGCTCCACGTCGTCACCCCGGCCACGGTCGAGGACGCGTACGGGCTGCTGCGGGCGGCGATCGCCTCCGACGACCCGGTCGTCTTCCTGGAGCCCAAGCGGCTCTACTGGTCGAAGTCCGACTGGCGGCCCGAGGCGCCGACGCCGGTGGAGCCGATCGGCAAGGCCGTCGTGCGGCGCGCGGGCCGTAGCGCCACGCTGATCACGTACGGGCCGTCCGTGCCGGTCTGCCTGGAGGCCGCGGAGGCGGCCCAGGCCGAGGGCTGGGACCTGGAGGTGGTCGACCTGCGCTCCCTGGTGCCGTTCGACGAGGAGACCGTCTGCGCGTCGGTGCGGCGCACCGGACGGGCGGTCGTCGTGCACGAGTCCGCCGGGTTCGGCGGTCCTGGCGGCGAGATCGCCGCGCGGGTGAGCGAGCGCTGCTTCCACCACCTGGAGGCGCCGGTCCTGCGGGTCGCCGGGTTCGACATCCCCTACCCGCCGCCGATGCTGGAGCGGCACCACCTGCCGGGCGTGGACCGGGTCCTCGACGCGGTGGCGCGGCTGCAGTGGGAGGCGGGGAACTGATGGCCCAGGTACTCGAGTTCAAGCTGCCCGACCTCGGCGAGGGGCTCACCGAGGCGGAGATCGTCCGCTGGCTGGTGAACGTCGGCGACGTCGTCGCCATCGACCAGCCCGTCGTGGAGGTCGAGACCGCCAAGGCCATGGTGGAGGTGCCCTGCCCGTACGGCGGTGTGGTGACCGCCCGCTTCGGCGAGGAGGGCACGGAACTTCCGGTCGGCGCGCCGCTGCTGACGGTCGCGGTCGGCGGAGCGCCCGGTGAGGCGTCCCCGACGGCCCCGACGGAGGCCGGCACGGTCGCGGGCGGCGGCGCCGCCGAGGACGCCCCCACCGCCGACAACACCCAATAAAACCACAACCAA
>NZ_JBEZNQ010000102.1:0-22093 GCF_040653315.1 Streptomyces sp. NPDC047981
GGAGACGACTCCGGCGGCGCCCTCCGACGTCGCGCACCCCCTCCCCCCACTCGCCCGCCACGGCCCGGGAGGGCGCTCCCCTTCCCGTGTGATCGGAGACCCCGATGAACCCCCTGCACAGCAGCCAGTCCGGCATGCCCGAGTCCGAGGCCGCGGCCGAAGCCCGCCGCCTCATAGACGACTGGGCGGCCCGGCCCGTACACCACCACCCCACCTCCTTCCGCGACGACACCGCACCGCCTGCCTTCGGCACCACCCCGCCCGTGAAGCAGCCCGACCACCGGATCGTCCCGGCCTGGGCAGCCGGGATCGCCGTCGCGAGCATCGGCGTCGGCGCCGGGGTCACCGGCATCGGCTGCGGCGCCTGGCTCGTGCTCCAGGGCCTGGCCTCCGTCACGCTCACCAGCGTCCTGATGGCCACCCTGCCCTTCGCGGCCGTCGCGATGGTCGCCACCGCCATCGGCGGCGCGATCAGCAAGGCCCGCGCGGCCGTCACCAAGAACGTCTTCGAGGGTCCAGTCACCCACCACACCGAGATCCACAACAACAGCACCACCCGCGGCGCCTTCTTCGCCCGCACCCGCAACGAGATCCACTGACTCACCCACCACCGTCCTCCAGCAGCAAGGAGCAACAACGCCATGACCCACAACGACAACCCGGTCAACGGCAGCCACGACAAGCCGACCTTCCTCGACCTGCTCAACCAGTTGCCGCCCGTGCCGCCGGCCCCCGAACTGGACGCCAAGCACGACACCGGGCGGCTCGCGTGGCTGCGCGCCGCGTGGAAGGTGTCGTGGGAGGAGGGCGGCTTCCTCCACCAGCGGTGGGAAGAGGTCTTCCAGGACCGGCACGCCAGCTGGCACGAGGCCGCCACCTGGATCAAGACGAGCGTCCTGGTCGGCGGGCTCAGCCTCAGCGTGCTGATGCTGGACGCCGCCGGTGACGTCGTCTCCGCCGCGCTCCAGGGCCTGTCTGCCGTCCCCGCCACCAGCGGCGGCGACGGCAGCGGCCTGTGGGGCACGGTCGACCACCCCGTCCGCGTCTTCCTCGCCGACCAGGCCGCCCACCTGCCCGTCGCCCCGGCCGCCCTGTACGCGTTCTGGCAGCTGACCGGGCTGCTCGGCCTGGTCGGCGGGTTCCTCAACAACGCCGGAGCCCGCATCGCCTGGCTGCTGTTCGGATCCGGCAGCCTCGCCATGATCTGGTCCGCCGCCCCGGCCGGGGGCCGCGTCGCCGCCACTGGCCTCGCTGCCCTCATGTGGGCCCTCGCCAGCATCTTCGCCCTGCGCGGCCTGACCCTGCGGCCCATCGTCCACAACCACCCGCCCCGGTTCCAGCCCCAGTTCAGCCCCGCGCTCCACCTCCACGCCACCCTCCCCGCCCCCACGCCTGCCGGCGACAACCTCGGCCCCGACAACGCTCACCCGCTCCAGCTCTGACCTGCATCTCACCCCGTCCAACACCGCTGTCGCGTACCGAAGGGAATCCGATGAATCCGCAGCTGCAGAAGACCGAGTTCTGGGCCGGCACCTTCCACGGAAGCCATGACGGGCTCCCCGCCAAGGTCACCGCCACCCGCGATGACACCCGCCCCGAGCCGTACGCGTGGGCGTGCAACTGCGGCGAGTTCCGCTCCTTCCTGACCAAGGGACGACGTGTTCGACACCGCCTGGCAGCACACCCACCCCGGGCCCGTAGACCGGCTGCGGCAGTGGGCCGCCCGCCGACTGCGTACCCGCCGCTCCCACTGACCTGACGCCCTGCCTGGCCCTCGCCCAGCCCCGCCCCTCACCCCGGGCCCGGGCGAGGACCGGACAGGCCGCCCGGCCGCACGTAGCGCCCCGCCGACACCAAGGCTCGATCTTGGCGGGGCGCAGCGCTGTCCACCGACCCGTTGGAGGAACCGCTCGTGCTCATTCCCCGCCCGCGCAGCCGGATCGGCCGGCCCCGCCCGCAGCGGCCCGGCCCCGCCACCCGCACCGCCCCGACTGCCTGCCCGGCGCCTGGAGCAAGTGATGGCCGACCAGGGCCAGGACCTGGTCGACGTCGACCCGTGCGACCCCGGCGACGGTTCCATACCAGTCTTCCGGTGGAGGCAGGCCAGATGCAGGAACCTCGCGACCCGCCGCCAGCTGCGGGAGAGGGGACTGCGTCCCGGCGGCCAGGAGCCCGTCGCCCGGCTCGAGTCCCGTGGCGGGAAGCGCTTCGCGTGGCTGTACCGGATCGACCTGGCGAGCCGAAGCTCCCGATGACCTTCGCGAAGGAAGCCGCCCTCGACAAGGCGATGACCGCACGCCAGACATGCGGCACCTGCCGCTGGCGCTACTTCCACTGCATCCCCCTCACGCCCTCGGGTTGCTGCTTGGAGTGCTACGACGGCACCCCCGCCGTCCTCGTCTCCTACATCGCTCCCCCGGCCAAGCACCTGCTTGCCGCCTGGTCAGAAAGGACCACAGCCCATGAGAACCGCCACCCTCGCCGCCTTCACCGAGCCGGACCGCCCCAAGAACCTGCTGATCCGGTTCATCACGGTCGGCGGCTCGTACGTTGGACGTCACCGGCCGCGGAGAGCACTCCGACACCAACCGCTGGGACTGCCACGGCTGCGGAGAATCCTCCGACCGGCCCGTGGAGGACTTCCTGTTCCGAATCCGGCGGGACGCCAACAACCACGCCGCCACCTGCCGCGCCATCCCGCTGAAGTGACCGCCCGCCGCCTGCACGGCGCCCTGCTGCTGGCCGCCGTAGTCCCGCTCGCCGCGGCGACGGCCGCCGCCGCGCTCAGGGCCCGGCCACCTGAAGCTCTACGCCGACCGGCACTGCATCGAGATCACCGCTCGCCCTCGCCCCAACTGCCCACGCTGCCACGGCGATGGCGGCTGGTGGGTCGGAGGCGCCTTCCCCGAGATGGAGGCGTGCACTGCTGGGCCCACCGACGTGAGTTGCGCCTCCAGCTCCTGCCCATCCCGTCCTGGGACGAGCTGCCGTTCTGAAGCACCACCGCCCCCGGCCGGAGACCGGTCGGGGGCGGAGGCATCACAGGGCGCCCGCAGCATCGGCAAGAGGCCGGCCGCCCCGCACACCCCACCCCGAACACCGAGATGAGGAGCGCACCCAGCATGACCGAAGCTGTTCAATCCACCAACTAGCCCTGGCGACTTCGAGGACCGATCTTGGGCACCGTCGTTCTCGGCTCCCCAGGCCCCACTTGGGTCGCACCACCAGGAGAGGAACCAGTGTCACACCCGCAACCGCTCACCCCCGAGGAAAAGCTCGCCGACGCGAAGAAGCTGTTGAACCTCCCCCACATCGTCGTGATCTGCGGCTCCACCCGCTTCATGACCGAGATGCACGACGCCGATCTGTGGGAGACCAAAGCCGGAAAGATCGTCGTCAAACCGGGCATTGACATTAAGTCGACGCACGACCTTTGGTCCGATCCTGTCGAGGCCAAGGCGCTGAAGGCTCGACTGGACGATCTGCACCGGGCGAAGATCCGGCTCGCTGATGAGGTCCTCGTAGTCGGCGACTACATCGGAGACAGCACCCGAGCCGAAATCGCCTACGCCTGGTCGCTGGGCAAGACCGTGCGGTTCACGCACCCCGAAGTCGACCCTGACACCTGACTGCCCGCCGCCACCTCGACAACCAGGTACAGCAGCCGCTGCCTGACCACCTTGCGGCGGTTTCGGCCGCCGCCCACCCCAATCCTCTGCAGGGCGTCCCTTCGAATTGATCATCTAGGGCGGACTCCGTACCGGTGCGTGCCTACCTCACGGAAGCTCCAGAAACTCCCTGTGACCGTCAGACTGATCAGGGACCGAGATGAAGTGCGGCCAGCCGCGGCAGACGTCGACGCATCTCCTCGGCGTCATCGAAGTCAAACGACTCCCCCATGTCGTCGCTCTCCTCGCTTTCGGTCGTGGCACGTGTGTTGACGTACGCCTCCCATGCCTCCCAGAAGGCGTCTGTGTCACCGGTCAGTCGCTCATACGCCCTGACCGGCACGAAGTTGAAGTCTTCGTCGAAGATGACGTCCTGGTCTCTGGTGGCTGCCGCTTCACGCACAGCGGGATGATCGGCGAGGGAGTCTGGGCACGTGGCCGCCCGTTCATACCACTCACGCCCGAGAGCCACCAGACCTGCGGTGAAGTCGCTGAACCGGTCATCGGAGCACCCTCCGCCGATGAGGTAGGCGGCAGCCCACACGTCCCAGCGGTGAACAGCGTCACGCAGGCGGGAGAAGCAGTGCTCGAACGCGAGGATCTCTTCCGCTGACATGGCCGCCAGGTGATCGGCGACGGCGTTGGCGAGCGGTTTGTCGTTGTCTCTCGCGGCGTCGAGCATGCCCCAGAACGCTTCGGTGTCCATGGCGGGCCGTCTGCCAGGGCCCTACGACAGTCGCCTCCGTCTGGGACACAAGGTTGATTTCGGAGCTGAAGAGTGCCTCACCGCACATCGCTTGCCTGGCCTCGCCTGCTGTCCTGACTGAATTGTGCAGGGTTGGACCACCGCCCCTTCACCAGTCGACGACCTTGAGCGCCGCGCCGTCCTGGACGCGCAGTACGCAGACGCGGTCCGCGCGTGAGACGTCCCGCCGACTGCCCGCACCCGCTCACTCCGGCCGACCTTCCGGTCGTGGTGAGCGGGCGGAACGCATGCCCGGACTGTCACCTGCCGGTACAGGGCGGAAGCGCTGGCTTCGCCCACCGCCACACCGCTCACCACCCTTGCCGTGACTACGGCGACCACCACACCCGATCTACATCCAGCTCTGAGCGGCCCCCTGCCGCTCCCACCCGAAAGGAAGGAGACCGCAGCCATGAAGCGAACGGAGTTCTACGAGGTCGACGTCCCCATACACACCACGGACCAGGCGCTGCGCGGCGTGCACGTCTTCACCGGCAAGGCGGCCTCGGTCACCGAGGCCCTGGCCCGCGCCCGCCAGGTTTACGATGCCGCGTTCGCTGCTCGGCAGGCCGGACTCGAGATTCCTGGACAGCAGGACGGCGGCTGGGGAGCCCGCGGAGTCCGCGACGGCTGGGAGCTGGACTGGGCGGCGGCGAAGGCCGGCCCCTGGTCCAACCCGAACAGCTGGACCCACAAGACGCCCTCCGAGCTGTAGATACGCCCCGAGGCAGGCGCACCAGGTATGGAAGAGCGTGCTTACGCCGTAAGCACCCCGTGATCGTAAGTACTAAGGTGCGAATGCCGTGAAAACGGCTTACAACTCCACTGAAATCCGACATGGCGACAGTAAGCTGTCGCCATGTCATCCGAACCTCTCGGAGGCGAGCGGGAGAAGCTGGTATCGAAGCTGCCCGCCTCACTTCGCCAAGCCCTCAAGGTCAGAGCCGCGCAGCTGCAGACGGATGTTCAGGACGCAGTGACAGCCGGCATTCAGTCCTGGCGCGCGGTCGAACAGGACCTCCCCGCCATTGACACCGCAGGAGCTGAGTCCTTCGGTACGTATCTCCCCGAAGGCCTGTATGACGAGTTCAAGGCCGATTGCCGCGAGCGTGGAGTCTCCTACATCCAAGGTCTCGCGCAGGCGGTAGCGCTCTGGCTCGCGGACAGCCAACCCCCGGACCAGCCCCGGATCACTCGACGCATCGTCGTCTGCAACCAGAAGGGCGGGGTGGGCAAAACTGCCATCGCCACCGGCGTCGCTCAAGCGCTCGCCGAGGATCCGACAAGCGTCACTAACCCCACCCAAGATGACGGCACCGCACCAGGCGTCCACGGGACCGCCCTGCAGGCTGCCGAGCGAGCAGCGCAGGCCGGACTGCGAGTTCTGCTCATCGACTTCGACCCACAAGGACACCTCTCCCACCAACTCGGCCTGAAGGCCATCCCAGCTGGTGAGGAGAGCCTCATCACCCACATGCTCCACCGCGAGCAGACCAAGCAGGACCTCATCGAACTCACCGTCGCAGTCGCCGGCGACCGCTTCGGCGGGCGGCTGCGCATCCTTCCCGCAGCCTTCGACGCCTTCCTCCTGGATTCCGGTCTCACCGTCTTCCGCGGCCCGCGGCACGCTGCCCTTGAACGCGCCCTCATGGCGGTCGAAGAACACGTCGACGTCGTCGTCATCGACTCCCCACCCAGCCTCGGCCTCGCCATGGACACGGCCCTCTACTACGCGCGCCAGCGCGACGACGAGAAACCCGGCAACTCAGGTCTGCTCGTACCCGTGGAAGCAGAGGACACCTCTGCCCAGGCCTACGGCATGCTGATCCAGCAGATCGACTCCCTCAGCCGGGACTTCGACATCCACATCGAGCAGCTCGGCCTCGTCGTCAACAAGTTCGACAGCCGCCGCGGATACATCGCCACCTCCTCAAGGGACAAGTGGATCGCGCTCGGAACCCCGCCGGTCCTCGCAGTCGTCGTCGACCTCAAAGAGCAACGCGAGGCCGTCCGCCTCCAGAAGGCCCTTCTCGACTACGCACCCGATTCCTCCCAGGCACACCAGATGCGTCAGATCGCCCGCGGATTGAGGACCCCATGAGCAAGGCAGACATGCTCGGTGGCTCCGCCACCTTCGACGCCGTGACCCAACCGATGAGCAGTCGCGCAGCCGCCTTCGCGAGGTTCAGCGGCCAGGACACCGTCAGCGACGACCGTGCCGCAGGCGCACCAGCACAAGGGCTGCGGCTTCCCGTCGCCAAGCTGGCGCACAATCCCGAGAACCCCCGAGAAGAGCTTCAGGACATCGACGACCTGGCTGACAGCCTGGCTGCCCGCGGCCTCATCCAGCCCGTAGCCGTCGTCACCCGCAACGCCTTCCTCAGCGCGCACCCCGGCTACGAGCAGAGCATCGGCAACGCCGAATTCGTCGTCGTAGACGGCAACCGACGCCTCGCTGCCGCCCGAATGGCCGGCCTCGACGACATCCCCGCACACATCGACGACACCTTCGCCACGAACGCCGATGTGCTCCTCGAGAACGCCCTGGTCGCCGCGATCCACAAGTACGACCTTGAACCCATCGAGCAGGCCAAGGCACTCCAGACGCTGGTCGAGAAGTACGGATCACAGCGGCAGGTCGCCAAGGCTTTGAACAAGTCCTCCGGGTGGGTCACCCAGCGGATGGCACTCCTGAAGCTCACCCCCGAACTGCAGCAGGCAGTCGAGGACAAGACTCTTCCCGTGGAGGTGGCCCGTCGAGTCGGCCAGCTCCCGCAGCAACAGCAGCAGGGCGCTGCCCAGAAGGCACTCACAGCCCGCGTCGAGTCGAAGAAGCAGCGCCAGGGACGCCCCGCCGCTCCAAGTGCTTACGCCGTAAGCACTTCCCAGGCACCCGTGGAGCCGAACGCCGCACCCACGATGCCGGAGGAGCCGCTCCAGACACAGGCGGCGGGTGCTTACGCCGTAAGCACCCCTGATCCGACAGCTGCAGGCACGTCCGGCACTGCAAACGGGAGTTCCTCGCAAGGCAGCGCCGATCGAGCCCCGGCAACATTGTGGGACGACGGCGCGGCCGCCATGAACGAGGCGATCGATAGCATGAGCATGGAACAGCGCAGTCGCTTTCTCCACCGATACATCGAACTGGCCGGAAACACCGATGTACTGGTCGCCGACCTCGCCCGAGGCATTCCTCCATCCGGTCGCCTTAAGCTCGCCGAGACCCTTGAGGAGACGGCCCAGCGCCTCAAGTACCTCCCCTAGCAAGGTACGCAAGGGGAGGGGCAGAGCGTTCTAGTGGAACTGCTCCCGCCAGCACCAGCGAGGCCTCTCAGCCGCGGCCCCGAGCCAAGAGGTTTCCACCCGGCAGGAATGCAGACCACGGGCGCCTACCCGTCCCCGCATGATCCGCGTCCCTCAAAGCCGGTGCAGGATTCCCTGCGGTGACCGGCCCCTTTCGTGATCTCCGGCCTTGATCATGCTGGCTGCAAGGGAGCCGGGAGCTCTGCAGGCAAGGATGGCGGGCTTAGATGTTTTCAGGCCGCGACAGGTTATTTTCAGCCAGCTGTGGGCGTATTGTGCGAGCTCCGGCTGAGGCCTGGACCAGACCAACGACGCTGTTGATGGGGTGCGAGGAGGCCTGACGTGCGGCTCCCCGGTGACCGTATGGCGATACCTGCTGGGACAGGGGGTTCCCTGCCAGTGGCAGTCCCGTGGGGGACTGAAGCCAAGGCCGTAGCCGTACGGGCCCCTCGACTAACCCAGTTTCCAAGGACAGGCCCCGCCCGCACCTGCGCAGTGGACCGTTGGGAGGGACCTGAGCCGAGCGCGAACCTCCTGACGTCTTCGGTGTGGGGGACCGAAACTGGCCGTGCTGAGCCGGGCCGCTAGTGAGCAATACATCGACGAGCAGGCCCTGGGTGGGGGAGACCTTCGGCGACTGGCTGGCACAGTTCACCGACAGTCATACGCCACTGGGGGACCTCGCCAGGCTAGCTTCGGACCCAGCCTGGCCTGTCAGCCCCGACCGGTTCCAGACCTATGTCGACTACCTGGAACAGGTCGGTGGGGATCGCGGGACGTTGTACACCCTCACTGATGCCTGGATCGGCTATGCCTCCCAGCGCCGAGGGGCGTAGAAGCCCCACCCGGGCGGAACAAGCCGCTGCTCGATTCGGAAGCGGCCTCACTCATGGCGCTGACCTGCACCCGCGGTGCTTCACTGGCGATTTCTGCGGGGTGCGGGCTGGGCGGTGGGCGGTGATGGTGGAGATATGGACGAAGTGCTGCGGGTGGTGGTGTATCCGCCGGACGGGCGAGGTTCGCGCAGAGTACGCGTCGAAGGCCGGCTATCCGTGCCCGTGACCACCGCAGACGATGTGGTCGCAGTCCTGCGCGAGGCGGGCTGGCTCCCGGCCGGCGCGCGGCAGCCATCCATCGAGTGGCGAGGAGAACCGGAAACGGGAAGCCCCCAGTAGGCGGCGTCTAGGCCGTGTATCGAAAGTGGATCTTGGACTGTGAATGATCACAGGTCATGGGTTTCTGCGTCGGCCTGCGCAGCGAACGAGGAGAGATTCCCAGCCGCCGCGAGCTCGCCGAGCTGCTCGACCACTGGCGGTCCAAAGGCGACCACCCTCCCTCCCTAGAGCAACGGATCAAGCAACGTCCGAGGCCCTGGACGCTGCGGCTCTCGGAGATTTCGAGGCTCGCACTTGCGAGCGCCTGGAGCCGGATCAGAGGGGTGACTCTTCGTCGGCAGCCGCCGCACGACGGCGCGCGGCGCGGTCGACCTGCCGCAGAAGCAGGTCGGCGAGCTGAATGATCTCGGCCGCCTCAACCGGGTCCTCGAAATCGACCGTCCGATGGCTGGCTGGGTTCTTGTAGGCGCCGATAGCACCGGCGAACAGCGCGGAGGCGGCTTCCTGTTCGCCGCCCTCGGCGCCGGCGTCGGCGAGCGGGCCGCCGACCTTCTCCTACTGGTGTGGGGCGAAGGCCTTCCTCATGAGCGGGACGCCGAGCTGGGAGTTGTCATAGCCAGCGGAGTCCCGGACAGCGACCTCGACCGCCTTCATCGCGGCGAAGCACGCCGTCTCGTAGTCGCCGAGGTCGAAGTTGATCCGGACCGTGCCGTCCAGCGCCGGATGGAGAGGACCGGCCAGCCGGTGAAGGGCGTCGAACCGCCGGATGCCCTGCGGGTCCTCCAGCAGCTCCCGGCCTTCCCTGGAGACTCGACGGAAGTTCTCGTCCTGGCTCGGGACCTTGGACAGCAGGGCGTGCGCCTCCAGCCAGGCCCACGCGTCGGAGAGACGGTCCACCAGGGCGACGGCGTCGGGTTCGTCCCGGAAGGCTTCCCGTGCGGCGCCATCGTCGGCTTGTACTGCAGATAGCCGTCGCCCTTTGCAAGATGCTGGAGCAACAAGAGCGCGATGTCGCGCGTCGGCAGGCTCCGGAGCCGGTTTGCCGGGACCGGCGATATGAACGTGTACGTCATGATCCGCACGCTACGTCAACCGGACGCCGCAGCAGGCCGTTTTGAGCGGGGGAGCTTGCCGGGGAGCGCCCCCGCGACCGGCTGCTACTTGTTCTTCGGATCGATGAACGCATCGTCGACGACCACGCGCGGCGGCGGGTCCTTCGGGTCCGGGCGCTTGGTGATGCCGTCGAGCACGCCAGCGATCTCGTCGTACATACGGATGGACTCCGCGCTGCGGTGGCGCCCGATGTTCTTCGAGTCCGTGCCGCCGTGGGCCATGTAGTCCAGGACGCGCAGGTAGTTCGCGAGGCTCACTCCGGTGAGCTCGATCTGGATCAGGCCGTTGTCGAGCTGCTTGGTCTTCGCCTTCAGCTCCAGATCAGGGCCGCTCCGGCCTGTCTGGTCCGACGTCTTCTCCCACAGGTCCTTCGTGGTCTCGACGTGGAAGGCCTGCAGGCCGGCAGCTTTCTGCAGGCGCTCGGAGTGCTGCGACGGGGAGTCTGTGGAGCAGCCGCTGAGCAGGGCGGCGGCCAACAGGGCGAGTACGGCGAGCACGGGGGCCCGGCGCGGTGAAGAGGAAATGGGCACGGACCGCAGTGTCTTCACGCAGGCCGAGGTTCGGGCCTTTTTTGATCTTCTGTCAGTCGTTCGAGTGAACGGACGACGAGAGCCGGTCTGGGGGCCGCCGGTGGCTGACCGAGGGGAAGCCCAGGCGGATCGCCCCCTATCGGAGCCTCGTGCAGCGGGATTCGGTCAGCTCACGCGCGAGCAGCTATAGTCCCGCGATCAGCCAGAGGACGAGCACGGCGTCCAGCTCCCGTTCATAGCGGTACACCACGGAGATGCCGCGGCCGCCGGTCTCCTCCGGCAGCCCCTCGACCACCCGGCTGTCCGTTCCCGGCAGCGGTCGGCCCTGGACGGGCTGGCTCTCAAGAGCGCGACGGACGTTTCGACGGCGGCCTGCTCGCGCGCGGTGAGTTCGGTCAAGATCTTCTCGGCCGCGTCGGAATGGAACGCGTGGATCACCAGGCCCCGGCCTCGAGCTCCGAAGCAGCTCGGCCGAGACGTCCTCGCGGGAGCGGGCAGCAGCGACCGCCGCCTGCGGGTCGATGTGACGGGCCCGTGGGTCGCCGAGGCGGCGGTTGCTGTTGCTGAGCAGGCACGCCCCCATCCATTGGGGGGTTCCGGGGCAACCGCGCCATTCGGGTGCAGCGAGCAGTTCGTGGAGTTCCGCGGCGGAGCCAGGTTCCGAGCTGACGAACACCCGGTAGAGGGAGTCGGCAATCGCCTCGTACTCCGTCGGGTCTCCATAGCCGGGGATTGCCCGGATGCGATCGTCCACGCTCGGCAGCCTTGAGCGCAGTTCCCTGAGAAGGAACGGGAGCTTGGTCGGAACGCGGTACGCGGAATGCTGCGGAAGATCCACAAGAGGCACGTCATCGCACTGGGGCTCTGTTTCGCCAGCTGCGATGGCGAGCCGTCACCCTCAGGCAGGAGTGGATGTACTCCTTCGGATGGTGCTACTCGTGGCACTGACGCCTGACGCCTGACGCCTGACGCCTGACGCCTGACGCCTGACGCCTGACGCCTGACGGGTGTGACGGCGTGATGAGCGGCGTTCGCATCGGCATAGCCAGCTCCCACGCCCGTTCCATGACGCGTCGGTAGTCGGGGACTTCGTCCGGAGCATCCGCGTACCCCTGGAGTTCGTGGAGGTCCCACTGCTTCAGGGGCTCGGAGGAGGCGTGCCCGCCCATGTCGGCGGGGCCAGATCACTTGAGGAGCGCGATGACGCCGGCGACGGCTCCGACGACACCGGCAATGACCCCCCACTTCGGCCAGCTTCGGTACCAGGGTGTGCTGGGCGCGGGGTCAATCTGCGGGGTCGAGGGCGCCTGGGGCACACCGGCCGTGGGCGTGGATCCGTCGGTGGCGTAGGTGTACGGGGCGTTGACCGTGACCGGGGAGTTGTCTCCGGTGTTCAGGTTGAAGGACTGCCCAGCGGGCGGGTCCTGGGGAGCGGGCATGTGGCCCTGCTGGCTCATGGCGTTCATCAGCTCCTTGTGCTGGTCGAGCACGGCGTTGCGGGCCTCGGAAAGGTCGCGCAGGGTCTGGTAGTAGAGGTCGCGGTCGGTTCGCTTCCACTCCGGCGGGACTTCGGTGTAGGTGACCGGCCCGTCCGCGTCCGGGGCAAACATGCCGCCGAACTGGTCCACCAAGTGGTCGAGGGCCTCTACGAAGCCCCGGTGGGCGCCGGCAAGACCGGGTTCGGTGAAGTCGACGACGTCGCGGTGCAGGGTCTCGAGGGCGTCCTCGGCCCCATGCGAGACCGAAACCGGGACTCGTCGGAGGGGCGCCCCTCTGGACAGCCAGGTCAGCCAGAGAGCACCGGTTGGTACCGCCTCGAGAACCCGGCCGGCCTTGGCCCGATCGGATTGGACCGCAGTGATGAACACCCCCGCCTCGGCTACGTCGTCCGGTCGTCGCCTACATCGTGGGGTCCAGCGGGACGATGCCCGTGGCGGAGTACAGGTCGGGGACCAGCGACAGCACGGTGACGGGCTCGCCCTCGCGGGCTGCTTCCCAGGCAATCGCCGCCGCATGGGCGACCGGCCACTCCACATCAGTCCAGGCCATCGCCTCCACCGCATGCACGGAGGTGAACGAGACGTTCTCGGCAAACCGAAGCCCAACAGCGTGCCGGCCAGCCTTTGGAACCTGGCGCTCGGCGGCAAGCGCGGCCAGGGACGGAACGAGGATGCGGCCGGTGCCGCGGGATGCCTCGATGTACAGCCCGGTGAAGAACGGGTCCGCCTGGTACAGCGCGGTCAGCGCGGAGTGGTCGAGGACCGCCGTCAGGTTCACGCGGCCTGGCCGCCCTGGTGGGCACGAATCTTCGCCCACGCGTCTTGACCGGCCTGCTGGACCTGCTCGGTGTAATCGATGCCGAGCTCGCTAGCGGCCTCGGCGGCCCGCTTCTCCCGCTCGGCCGCGGTGAACTCCTTCGACGCGAGCTCCTCGATCAGGTCGGTGATCGTCGTACCGCGTTCCTCCGCCAGCAGCCGTAGCCGGTCACGGACGGCCTCGCTGGTCTTGATACTCGTCGGCTTACTCATGCCTGGATTCTACCGCCGGTAGAACCCGCCGTTCATGCTTCCCGTCCCGGACATGCTCTGGTTCCCCGCCATGCTTCACCATCTGTGATCAGACGGACACAGCAGACCTGGGGGTGGGCGATGTCGTCCGGTACAAGCGGGGTCTACTGGGCGGACGAGGCGCTGCCTAGCGTGTTCAACACGATCTCCTACAGTAGTGACGTATCGACGACCTCGGGGCATGGGCGCCTTCGTCCCGCAGGGCGGCACTCTCGTACGGAACCGTTCCACTACACGTGGTCTTCCGCAGCAGCGTGCCTGCCTACCTCGTCAGGGGTGCGGCATGACCTGAGCGGTCAGGCCTTGAGCGGCACAAACCGCCCGTGGGCCGGTATCCGACAAGTCCCGCAAGTCGTGCAGCCATGCTGGACTTGAAGGCCATGACTGTTGCAGGTCGGCGCGAGGGCGGCGAGTTGCCGATGCCCATTCAAGCGGCGATGTGGCTGGTCCATACGGAGAGGCGGTCAGGTGTGGTGTGGCCCTTCCAGGTGCGGACGGCCGTGGTGGTGAAGCCAGTGGCGGTGGCGGTGGGCTGGGTTGTGTAGGTGTGGGGGAGCGTGAGCTGACGTTCTTCGACAGTGCCCGGGGTGTCGGCTTCGAAGACGTAGAGCGAGGTGCCGGTGCTGTCTGCGGCGAGGTGCGGGCCCGGACGGACGCTGTATGCGATGCGTGTGATGTCACGGGTGTCGGTCAGCGGTGTGCGGAAGACCGCGTGCAGTCGGTGCAATCCGTCCGCTGTGATGGGGCTGCTGCTGGCATTGGACTCACGGTGATCGTCCGAGGTCTCGGAGCCCTTGTCGCTGGTGGGTTCGGAAGGAGGAAGAGATCCGGAGATGAGCAGGGCCAGAAGGACGGGAACGGCCTTACGTGCGAGCGCCCCCGTGGCTGCCTTGAGCCGATGGGCACTGGTGGCGGGCATGGACAGAGCCAGACTGCCGGCTTCCTTGCCAACGCTGGCCGCCACCGCGCCGCAAACGACCTTGGGGGCGTACTCGCGCAGATCGTAGACGGGCTGGCCGGGCTCGATGCGATCGAGAGTGTGATTGAGGAGCTGGCGATCGGTGATAGTTCGGCGGGTCAGACGGGCGGTGCCGTGTCTGGCGAGGTGATCAGCGCGTAGGTCCTGGGGGAGTTGTGTGAGAAGGCACTTGCCGACCGCGCTCGCGTGCGCCGCCGCACGGAAGTCGACCCATTCGTTGACACGCGGGGCGAGCGGACCGTCCGCGAACTGAGTGATCACCACTTCTCCGTCGACATACCTGGAGAAGTAGACCGCTGCACCCACCGTGTCACGGGCCAGCTCGAGAGTGTGCTGAAGCTGCAGGGCCAGACCGCCGGGGGAGGAGAGGCGATCCAGAGCAGGACCGGGGCCGTAGACACGCGCGGACAGCGCGACGGCGAAGTTCTCCTCGCACAGCATGGCCAACATCGGCGCGACTAGCGAGGCTGACAGTCCCACCGCCTGTGCGATCTGGCGAACGTCCACACCTACCGGATGCTCAGACAAGAACTTGACGATGTGGTGGGCCAGTCGTGCCTTGTCCAAGGCCCCGTCTCCAGCATCCGCCGACATGGCCTGCTCGGCGGCCTCGGCAGCGTCAGGGAAACGCAGCTGGAACACCTTCCAGCCGCGGCCCCCTGCTTCCTCTCCGACAGACTGGTCACTGATCGGTGGGGCGGATTCCGTAAGCTCCCCGGGCTCGGCCGGCCGAGGACGAGGTCGTGATGACGACGGCCCCAGGATCAGCACCGTGGTCGCCGACAGCGGGGCCTTGCCCGAGCCGTATCGGTCGGCATCGTCCATCAACCTCTGCAACACAGGCCGGGGCACCGCGAACCGCTCCGACAGGCCTGGCAGCGTGAACGTCCGCTCAGCAGGCATCTGCCTGCCCCCCTCGCCCACCTGGTGGTCACGGGCAGTCCATGGCCGGCGCAGGGAAGGGTGCAGAGCCGCATAGAGGTGCTGGTAGCCACGCACGTGGGAACGCCCCCGAGCAGTGAGACGTACTGCTGTGACGTCTTGGAACTGCTGTGTACGCACCAGCGACTCCGGCAGCACTTGTTCGGCTTCGTCAACGGCCAGGAGAGCGAGCGGTGTCCACGGCCCTTCGCCCTTGCCTTGGACCTCGTGAAGATCGACGATCAGTTGCCAAACACCCGACGGCTGTTCCATCCGATGAAACCCTTCCAACCGGTCGGGCAACGTAGCCAGCGCACGGTCGAACCGTCGAACGTGATGCCCGATGGTCTTGGCAGCACGTCGCTGCCGACCCGGGTCGATGTCGTACCGCGAGACAACGAACTCTCTCTGGATCAACACATCCAGCTGCCGCAGCTGCCCCAGCTCGTAGCCGAGCACCGCCCGTATCCTCGCCGGGGTACGCCCGTACAGAGCTGCGATCTCCCCTAGGAACACATCCTTCGCCGGCAGCGGTCCCCACGCCTCGTCTGCGTTGACGTACCGCTCGACCAAGGCACGAACAAGCTCCCCAACCAACTGCCGCCGATCAGACACCGCCGGGATCCTGTCCATCGCCCGGTCCAGCTCCGCGAGACCAACATCGAACAGGCGCGCCACCCTGTCCAAGAACGCTGCCCTGTGCGCCGGCACGATCCCCTCGTGCTCGAACCGTCGCCAGACCTTGGCAGTTACCCCCACTCGAGCCGCAGCGGACGCCGCCGTGAGTGCAGCAGCACGCCGCAGATCCGCCGGCATCCATGCCTTGCGCCGCTCCGTTCGCATCAACTCCACAGGTGCCACGCCCAGTGCCCTCGCCAACTCCGCCACCCTGCGCGGATCCGGCACGGTCCTGCCGTTCTCGTAGGCGACGATCTGAGCCTTCGTTGCCCCCACGCGCGACGCGAGTTCGGATGCCGTCAAGCCCGGCCGGTCGCCCGCACCTCCGTGCTTCCAACGCAGCTCCTGCAGAGCGCGTGGACTGAAGTCGGAAAGCCCCCGAGCCATCGACCCCCGCTCATCCAAGGCTGTAAACCCAAACTACGTTGCGCAAAAGTCACGTGACATAGCGTCAAATGGACTAGACCCTCCCCAGGTCAGGGCGCTGACGTGCAACTCTCTGCGCCACCGCCCGGCAGGAGCTGTCTGCCTACGCTCAGCTCACCCCAAGGGTTCCCGAATGCGAACAGTGATGTGCGTACACAAGGTGAAGACGAGACCCCGTCTCCCGTCCGGAAGTGATCGCGCCGTGCAAGGATCTGCGACCCCATCAGACCCACACCCAACATCGCCCGCACCCACCCTGACCTGCTGCCTTCTGCGCGGCGGCATCCTGACCGCAGGGAGAAGATCGAAGCCCTGCACACAGGTTCACACGATCGGATGAACTTACAGCGCGTTCCGCTCACTCCGAACGGGCGCTCACACACTGCCTGGCTAGGGATGGCAGCTGGATCCGCCCGAACCGCCACCGGAGAGGGAACGTCCTGGGCTCGGCGAGACGACGGTTCCTACAGCCGATCAGGATGGTCGGGTGAACCAGGACCGCACGGCCTCCACCTTGTCGACGACCACAAGTGTGGTGAAGCAGGCTGCCGGCGGGCAGCCAGCCCGGCTTTGCGTGCCACGTTGCGCGGCCGGCCGTCCGGTGCTCAGTCAGCTGTAGACGCCCGACGCACCAGGGAAGGTCGTTGATTCGGCGCTGGAGGTCAGTGGAGAAGTGGGGGCTCGAAGGGGCGTGTGTGGCCTCCGCAAGGCAGCACCAAAGCGCTCGGCGGGCGCTGGGGGCTGCCGTAGGCGGTTCTTTGTCGGCGACCGTTCGTTTTGGCACTGGGTGGTGGTGCCCATTGGTGTCCGGGGCGTGAGGACGAGAGTCACTCGACTGGCTCCAGGAGATCGGTGGCCTCGTCTACGACGAACTCGTAGTGCCGCTTCAGCATGCGTAGCTGCTTGGACCGGGACTTTCGGGCATGAGGGATGATCGTTCCCGTTAGGATCCGAGAGCTGCGGGTGGCCTCACTCCTCATACGGAGGATTTCGTAGATCTCGGCTACTGCCGGAAGGTAAAAGGTGCGATAGACCCGGTCCGTAGGGTCCCAGGTGTATACGGCATCGCTGCCCTTGACACCGGGCAGACTTTCTCGCAACACCGAGATACCCCGCTTGACCTGTG
The DNA here is from genome assembly GCF_040653315.1 of Streptomyces sp. NPDC047981. NCBI lineage: Bacteria > Bacillati > Actinomycetota > Actinomycetes > Kitasatosporales > Streptomycetaceae > Streptomyces > Streptomyces sp. NPDC047981. The sequence goes on from NZ_JBEZNQ010000102.1 coordinate 17,172, forward strand.
ATTTGGTGAAACCAGTTTCCCCCACGAGTTCCACCAAGTTCATGCCCCGGCCTCCTGCCCGGTTCAAGGCGTCGAGTACAGCCTGAGCAAGCACCTCGGGGCGTTGGTGCGCAGTCATGACCAACATCTCCTACCCCTCGCGGCGAAGACGACGCCCTGCAGCACGCCAGTCGCGGGTCTCCTGCCGCGACTCCGGACCTCCTCCTTGAGCGCGCAATCGGAGTCGGTCTGAGAAGCAGTATTGCGATTACTGTCACCCCTCTGACAAGAGTCTCTCTAGGGCGGCGTCCATGCCGGTGCTGCCGGTCTGGAGGACGTGCTCGGTCCACTCGATCGCGGCGCTCACACGACCCAAACCCTCGCGAATGGAGTCTTTGGCGTCCTCGGAGAGCTCGGCCAGGTGAAGGCTAGGCAGCGTTTTGCCAATCCCATGGGCGAAGGAGCTGCACAAGCCGAGCACCATGAGGACCTCACGGTTCTCGTCTAGTCGGCGAACCTCTGGATGCTTCTTGGTTTGCTCCCTCGCCCGGCTGATACGTGCGGTCTGCGCTCGGTTGAATGACTCGCGTACCTCTGGTTTGTCCACCACTCGGTCGATGACCGACCGGCGCTTCATCGCCCGCTCGACGACTTCGACGGCGATCTCCTCGTCTTCTTCGATCATGTCTTCGACCTGGCGCACCTTTTCGTTGTGGGATTCGGCCACGCGTGGCTTGCGCCCGAGTTCCCGGTTCGCGGAGTCGCAGGTCCACATGTGTTCACCGGTTCGCCGGAGGAGCGGGGGGTTGTTGATCAGGTCAAACCGGTCGCTTCGGGAAGAGAAGACTGCGTGGACGGTCCAGCACACCTTCTTCGCGCGTCTGGCCTTCGGCCACGCTGCGCAGACACGCCGGTACTCTTCGAACCGCTCTGCCTCCAAGCCGATCTCGTCCGCGTAGTTGGCCAGCAGCCTGTAGTCCTTAGCGAGCGGCCGCTTGCCGTTGGGGGGGACCGGGACCATCTCCAGCGCTAGGTCGCCCAAAGCAAACTGGGCCGTCGTCTCGGAATTCACGAGACGCCGACCCCGCGTGATCAGCTCTTGCCAGTTGTCCGCATGGCTTTCGGTGACCAGGGTCGATGTCATAGGACCCTCCAGGAACCGTGCACCCCCCTGTAGTGTCATCTTATTCCCCTATTCGGTGTACTTCCCTCGACGTCAAGATGTCCCTCGGCGCCTCCTGCCCCTCACCGTGATCACGAGGGCGGACCGGGCACGAATCCCCGCAGAAAACCAGCACACCCTGGTACGAGATCGGCGTCGCCGACCGGCACCGGCGCTCTGCCCAGTACACCGAGGCAGTCGGCCGCCGACGCGGACACCGGGTTGCCCACCCGGTCGGAGCTTGCCTGAGCGGCTGACTACGCCTGGGATGACCCTGGGCAAGCCACAAGGTGGGCTTGCCCAGGCAACGCGGCTACGGGCCGTCCCGCCCCGGGCGCAGGACGTCGGCGCAAATCCGGGCCGGGACACCAGGTTCGCCGAGATCCCGGCGACCGGCACGTGGAACGCACCCGGCAACGGCGGTGACCAGGCCGGCCTCGTGCTCACCGCCCCGCAGGACGGGGTGCCGCTGCTGTTCATCGAAGTCGACAGCTGCCACGAGACCACCGAGGAGTTCGCGGACAAGCTGGGGTACGCCCGCTTCTTCCGCAGGAAGGAGAACGACACCGACGGCAAGGAGCGTCCGAAGTGGCGTACCCGCTGGAACGCTCCGGAGACCTGGACCGGCGACCGGACGCACCCGCCGGTGGTGCTGGTGTTCAACCGGATTGGCGAGTGCAACCCGACCTCACGATCCCGCGCCTGATGGAGCTCACCCGACACCTGTGGGAGGGGCAGCGGCAGAAGGGCGGCAACCACCACTACGACGGGCGGATCCCGATGACCGCGACCAGGCTGAACAACCCGTACAGGGGCGGCCCTAACGGACCAGTGTTCCTGCGCTTCGGCCGCGACCACATGGAGCCGCTGCGGGAGGCGATCTGCAACCCCCGCCGCGAGGCGGCCGATGCCTGGAAGCCCATCACATCCCAAACCGGCCCGCCCGGACCACCGACCTGGTAGCCCTCGCCTGCGACCTGCCGCCCGCGGTCCTGGGCCCGATGCTCGGCCTCCACCCGATCACAGCCGTCCAGTGGCGCCGCCGCACCGCCACCGACTGGACCGCATACCTCCAAGCACGCCAGATCGCCCCTTGTTGAGGCTCAGTTGTCCGGAGCGCCGCTGGACATCAGGGCTGGCCGCGGTGGCACCGACGTGGAGTTCACCCCCGCCCCGTAGGGCAGGGTTGGTCGAAGGGTATTGGTAACCCCGGATATTGGAACCTGAGGAATGGCCTTGGACCTCAGCGTGTCGATGCGGCTTTGAGCGACGGGCGAGGAGCGACCCATCGTGGGCGCCCACAGGCGTGCAACGACGCGCCCAGGTTCAGCAATCGAACCGGTTGGGACGGAAGTTGTCACCCTGACGGGCGTATCATCGGGTGAATTGCTGGGATCTGACTGGTGAGGGCCGAGTTGGGCAAGCGTCGCTACCTGTTCTCCGACGAGAGCGGTGACCTGCAGTGTCGGACGAGTACCAATGTGAGCAAGTACTTCGCAGTGGGCACGCTTCTGATCGAGGAAGACGAGTTGGCGCGCCTGCGGTCCGAGATGGCGGCGCTCCGGGACGAGCTCGCGTGGTCCAACCAGGGGCTGGACTCGTGCTTCCATGCGACGGAGGACAGCTATGTCGTCCGGGACCGTGTCTTCAACCTGCTCCAGGACTTCGACTTCCGAGTCGACGTGACCCTGCTGCAGAAGAACAAGGCGCAGCCACAGGTCCGGCGCGACGAGCCCACGTTCTTCAAATACGCCTGGTACTTCCATCTCAAGTACCTTGCGCCGCAGATCTTCCAGGAGGACGACGAGGTGCTCATCGTCGCTGCGGAGCTGGGCACCAAGAAGGTGCGCAAGGCGTTCCGCGGCGCTATCGAGGACGTCATGAGCCAGTGCCTGCACTTCCGCGTGAAGAGGACGCTGGCCTTCTGGCGCGACGAGAGTGACTTCGCACTGATGGCCGTCGACTACTGCCTCTGGGCCGTGTTCCGTAAGTGGGAGCGCGGAGATGAGACGAACTACAAGAAGATCGAAGACAAGGTCAGGACCGAGTACGACCTGTGGGGTGTGGGCACCACTGCGTACTTCTGAGGCTAGGAAACACGAACCCCCGATCAGCTAGGCTCGAAGCCGAGCCCTGGGGCTCTTTCGCCGATCGGGGTCGCGTCCTTTGATTATAAGGCACCCTCGTGTTTGGCGTGAACAGCGGGTTCGAGCCTTTTCACGCACATGCCGTGCGACCTGTACTTATAGCTCTAAGTGACGGACCATTTGTTCTGTTTTGCGACTCTTTTGGCAGGGTGTTGGCCGTGGTGAGCATCCGCGGATCTTGGCTCGTATGCGTGTTCGATTCCTAATCTCCGAGGGGCACTCGGCCGCGAAGCCGGTCACGGGGACGGCCGTGCCGTCTGCACTCGTCACGCCGGTGACCCGCGGTGGGGCGCGGAAGGTGTCAGCCTTCCGGGCTTGGGGTGCCTTCCCCGTCTTCCTCAGGGATCCAGCACTTGTGGCTTTCGCCCAGATTGCCGGAGGTGTAGTCGAAGAGGTCGAACGGAGGCATCCAGGCGGGACCGAAGGCGGCGTTCAGGTAGATCGCGAGGGGGTAGATGATGTCGCCGGCCGGCAACGGATCGATGAGGTGGAGATTCGTGCCTTGCGCCGACGGGCGGAGAGCCTCCCCGTCAGGGCTGACCCATGCGAGGTAGCCCTTGTTGAGGAGCCAGATGGCGTCGGGTCGTTCTGAGGGTTCATGGTCCTCGCACCACGTGGCGAGCTGGGAACCGAGAGTCTCTGGCGTGATGCTGTCGAAGGCGAAGATCATGCCGATTGTAGGGAAGGGCTTGAAGTCCGATAGCACCGGTCGATCTTGATAGCCCGGCCGCTTCTGGTATGCGGACTTCCTGAGGGCCTTGACCTTCTTGATCTTCTCGCAGTCCTGAATGAGCTGGCTGCAATCGAGGGAGGACTTGACCTCGATGATTCCGTAGACGCACTCGTTCGGCACGATCCGATAGTTGTCCATGTCGAGCAGAGGTGGCGTGCTGCGATCGCAGATGAGGATGTCGCACTGCCCTGACCTTTGGCCATCGACTGACATGACCTCGGCGTTATGGAAGGCGCGAATGTGGCCTGGAAGGTACCTCTCCACGAACTGATGTAGGACTCCTTCGCGGGCAGTTCCCTTTCCAGTGCTGTGCTTGAACCCGCCGGAGAGCTGGAAGTCCTCGATCATGCGTCTGGCGATCGAGTGAAATGTCTGCTCCAGTAAGTTCTCATTCATGGACCAATGCTATGTATTGCCCTCTCCGGTGTCGTCCTGGACTTTGCTGAGTGGTCGACGGATCAGCTCAGCTGCGTACCCAGCTCGCGTGGCGCCGGCTTCCTGGGTCCACTTCTCGTCCGGGGGAGGAGAAGACCTGGATGCTCTATGTCTCGCGTCCGATTGCGGAGATGCTCGACTGGTTCATCCGCCACTATCCGGAGGCCGCCCACGCCCGTATCGGCGACATCATGCACGCGGCCCACCAGAAGTGGGAGATTCCGGCAGAGGAGACCGTCCGTACCCTCCGCGCGGCCGTCTCGATGGACGGCAAGTTGAGCGACGAGGACCGCAAGGCCTTCTTCGCCCTGCTTGCCCCGCCGACGAACGACTGAACCGTCCCCGCGTACAGCAGGGGTCCGGAGCCAGGATCAGTGAGCTTCTTCAGAACGGCCACGATCGGGTGACGGCCTGATCCACGGAGGCCGAGCGCGACCGCAGATCAGAGACGGATCAACTCCACAGA
>NZ_JBEZNQ010000103.1:0-21913 GCF_040653315.1 Streptomyces sp. NPDC047981
GCACGCTGTTGAGTTCTCAAGGAACGGACGCTTCCTTCGTACTCACCCTCTCGGGCTTTCCTCCGGGCTTTTCCCTTCGGTCTTTCGTGTTTCCAGCTTAGCAGATCCGTTTTCCGTTTCTGCCACCCGCTGGAGCGGGCTGCCGTTTCCGGAATTCGCTTTTCGCGCTTTCCCTTGCGGCGGGGTCAAACACTACCAGGCTTTTTCGCTCCCCCTGACCACACCCTGCAGGCACGCAGAGGTGTAGACCACTGGGGTTAGGATCTGGCTCGATAGGTGCTGCCGACCCACGACTCAAAGCCGCGTTGGGGTCAGGCAGGAGTACGACAGTACATCCCACCGTCAGTTGAGGCAAATCGTTTCCGGTAGTCCCTAGGTCCGCCAACTGGTACGTCTCGTGCGGAACCGGGACTTCCTATGACTTAGGCTTCTGAACAGTACGCCGTCCAGGACAGGCAGTGACGGCGCCACACAATCTCCGCCCCTGGGAGGCTTCCCATGACATCCGTGACGTCGCCGCTTGCTGGTCGCGCCATCGGTCTCGCCGCAGTACCCGACCCGGTCTTCTCCGGCGCGATGGTCGGTCCCGGCACCGCCATCGACCCCGTACGTGAGCCCTCCGCGGCCGTGTCGCCGGTCGACGGCGTCATCGTCTCTCTGCACCCGCACGCGTTCGTCGTCGTCGACGGCGAGGGTCACGGTGTGCTGACGCACCTCGGTATCGACACCGTTCAGCTCAACGGCGAGGGCTTCGAGCTGCTCGTCAACAAGGGCGACACCGTGCAGCGCGGACAGGAGGTCGTCCGCTGGGACCCGGCCGCCGTCGAGGCCGCCGGCAAGTCCCCCATCTGTCCCGTCGTGGCCCTCGAGGCCACGGCCGACTCCCTCTCCGATGTCGTCGAGAGCGGCGACGTGAAGAACGGCGACCAGCTCTTCAGCTGGAGCTGACGCCGACGTCGTTCCCCGGGACGACCACGGTTCGACATTCATCGCGGCGGCCGGATGCCGCCGCTCTATCGGAGACGGTGAGATGGAGACAACGCTGCGAGGCGTCGGCGTCAGCCACGGAGTGGCGATCGGCGAGGTCCGGCACATGGGTACGGCGGTGCTCGAGCCGCCGGCCAAGCAGATTCCGGCCGAGGAGGCGGAGCGCGAGCAGGGGCGCGCCCGTCAGGCCGTGGAGGCTGTGGCTGCCGACCTCATTGCGCGCGGCAATCTGGCAGGCGGCGAGGCTCAGCATGTGCTGGAGGCCCAGGCGATGATCGCCCAGGACCCGGAGCTCATCGCTGACGTCGACCGCCGGATCGCGGTCGGCAGCACGGCCGAGCGCGGTATCTACGACGCGTTCTCCCACTACCGCGAGCTGCTCGCGGGTGCGGGTGAGTACATGGCCGGGCGCGTGGCCGACCTCGACGACGTGCGGAACCGTATCGTCGCGCGGCTGCTCGGTGTGCCGATGCCGGGTGTGCCGGACAGTGACGAGCCGTACGTGCTGATCGCGCGGGACCTGGCGCCCGCCGACACGGCTCTCCTCGACCCGGCGCTGGTGCTCGGCTTCGTGACCGAGGAGGGCGGGCCGACCAGCCACAGCGCCATCCTCGCGCGGGCGCTGGGTGTGCCCGCCGTGGTGGCGCTGCCGGGCGCGGGCGAGATCGGTGAGGGCACGGTCATCGCCGTGGACGGCTCCACGGGTGAGCTCTTCGTGGACCCGAGCGACGAGAAGAAGGCGACGCTGACGGCGGCCGCCGCCGAGCGGAAGGCGGCACTCGCAGCGTCCAGCGGTCCGGGGGCGACCTCGGACGGGCACAAGGTGCCGCTGCTCGCCAACGTCGGTGGGCCGGCGGACGTGCCGGCCGCGGTGGAGGCCGGCGCGGAGGGTGTCGGTCTGTTCCGTACGGAGTTCCTCTTCCTGGACGACAGCAAGAAGGCTCCGACCGAGGAGAAGCAGGTCGAGGCGTACCGCAAGGTGCTGGAGGCCTTCCCCGAGGGCCGGGTCGTCGTCCGCGTGCTGGATGCCGGTGCGGACAAGCCGCTCGACTTCCTGACGCCGGCGGACGAGCCGAACCCGGCTCTGGGTGTGCGGGGTCTGCGGTCGCTGCTCGATCACCCTGAGGTGCTGCGGACGCAGCTGACGGCGCTGGCGAAGGCCGTCGAGGGTCTGCCGGTGTACCTGGAAGTCATGGCGCCGATGGTGGCGGACCGTACGGACGCGAAGGCCTTCGCCGACGCGTGCCGTGAGGCGGGGCTGCAGGCCAAGTTCGGTGCGATGGTGGAGATTCCCTCCGCCGCGCTGCGGGCTCGTTCGATCCTGCAGGAGGTGGAGTTCCTGTCGCTGGGCACCAATGACCTGGCGCAGTACACCTTCGCCGCCGACCGTCAGGTCGGTGCGGTGTCGCGGCTGCAGGATCCGTGGCAGCCGGCGCTGCTCGACCTGGTGGCGCTGTCCGCCGAGGCGGCCAAGGCCGAGGGCAAGAGCTGTGGTGTCTGTGGCGAGGCCGCTTCGGATCCGCTGCTGGCCTGTGTGCTGACGGGTCTGGGTGTCACCTCTCTGTCTATGGGTGCCGCGTCGATCCCCTACGTGCGGGCGACGCTGGCGAAGTACACGTTGGCGCAGTGCGAGCGTGCCGCGGCGGCGGCTCGGGCGGCCGACACGGCCGAGGAGGCGCGGGTCGCCGCGCAGGCGGTGCTGTCCGGGGAGTGATCCCGGCCGCGTGAGCGGGTTGTTCTGGAGGGGCTCTTCGTCACGGGTGTGGCGGAGAGCCCCTTCGGCGTCCGTGGCGTCAGTGATGGGTGGGCCAGTCGTCCTCGTCGGGGGCGAGGGGGAAGCCGGCCCGGTGGTCGACGCCGGGTTCGGGGGCGATCGGGTCTCCGGTGCGGGCGTCGGTGCAGTAGGCGCTGAAGACCTCGGCTTCGGTGAGGGGGTGGAGGTTTCCGGCGGTGAGGCGCCAGCCGTGGAGGCGGTCGCGGGTTCCTGGGGTGGTGGTGCGGAGGACCACTCCCCCGGGAGTGTCGAGGGCGATGCCGACGGCGAGGACGGTGGCGAACTCGGCTGCTTCGTCGCGGTCGAGGTAGGCGGGGCCGTGGTCCTCGCGGGTCGCCCGGAGGACGGCCAGAAGGTGTTCCTCGTCGGCGGGGACGCTGCAGACGAGGTGGTGGGTGCCGGGTCCTGCGGCTTCGAGGAGCCTGGTGAGCTGGCGGGAGGCGTGGGCGAAGGCTTCTCGGCCGATGTCCTGCCCGCAGGTGGCGCAGTCGCCGACGCCGGAGAGGAGTGTCGTGGCGTACTCCCAGGTGGCGTGGCGGGCGGCGGTGTCGATGAGGGTGGGGACGAGGGTGGTCATGGGTTGGCCGGTGTAGGCGACGAGGGCGCCGGTGGCGGCCAGTTGGGCGGTGTAGCGGCTGCGGCTCGCGGGGCGGTCGGGGTCGAGGCCTGTCTCTTCGCAGTACTCCGCGTACTCCTCGGGGTCGAAGAGGGCGACGGTGGTGTGTCCGCCCTGGGTGGCGAGGGACTTGAGGAGGCCCTCGACCTGCTGGAGGTAGGCGGGGTGGTCGTCGAAGGCGAAGGTGGCGTACCGGCGCATGGTCGTGAAGTCGTCCTCGTCGGCGAGGAGGCCGACGGTGCTGGGGACTTCGCGGCGCAGGGCGCGGCGCAGGGATGTGTTGGACGGGGTGGATGGGGTGGTTCCGGGTCGGGTCATGTCTCCCCCTCGGCGCTGTCGATCAGTGCTCACTCACCGTAACCTTCGGCACTGACAGTGACGGTTTCGTGAGGCGGTCGCGGACCAGGCGGTGTTGCGCCGCGCCTGCCGCGACCAGGCCGAGGCCGAGCAGGGGCCAGGCGAGCGCGCCGGCGGACATGACTCCGGTGACGAGGAGGGGGCCGGCGAAGCGCTGGGTGGACTGGGCGAGTCCGTGGACTCCGAGGTAGGCGCCCTGCGCGTGGGCCGGGGCCAGGGCGACGGAGAGTTCCCAGGAGGCCGTCGCGTGGATGATCTCGGCGAAGGTGAGGGCGATGACGGCGACGACGAGGGCGGCGACGGCGAGGGTGGTGCCGCCGCCGGCCGAGGCGGCGAGGGCGAGGGTGCCGACGAGGAAGAGGCCGGTGAGGGGGACGAGCAGTCGGCGGGCGGCTCTCGTGGTGGTCGCGAACCGGGCGAGGGGGACCTGGAAGAGGACGACGAGGACGGTGTTGAGGACGAGCAGCAGCGGGGCGAGGCCGATGGGCGCGGTGGTGGCGTGGACGATCCACAGGGGCACGGCGACCTGGAGGATCGTGTCGTCGAGGAAGAGGACGGCGTCGGTGGCGGTGTAGCCGAGGAAGGTGCGGTCACGCCAAGGGGAGGTCGGCGGGGTGGGCGCCGGGTCGCCCGGGCCGCCCGGTTCGGCGGAGGTGGCGGCGACGCGCGACGGGGCCGGGGGTTCGGCGCAGCGGAGGGTGAGTGCGGCGATGACGAGGTAGGTGACGACGTTGGCGAGGAGCAGCAGCCCGTAGGCGCGGGTGCTGCCGGTGGCGAGCGCGGCGGCGGCGCCGAGGCCGCCGATGGACCAGCCGATGTTGACGGTGGTCCGCTGGATGGCCTGGTAGCGGGCGCGGTCGGGGCCGGCGAGGCGGGCCGCGTAGAGCTTGATGAGGACGCTGCCGGCGCGGTCGGGGAGGGCGCCGAGGGCGGAGTAGAGCGTCAGGAGGAGCAGATTGTCGGTGGTCAGGAGGAGCAGGAGGGCGGCGCCGCGGAGGAGTTGGGCTCCGACGATGATCTTGACGAGGGGGAAGCGGTCGGCGAGGCGGCCTGCGAGTGGGGCTCCGGCGATGCCGACTCCGCCGGAGACGGTCATGAGGAGGCCGACCTGGCCGAGGCCGAGGCCGGAGACGTAGGTGAAGTAGAGGACGGTGCAACTGGCCCAGAGGCCGGTGCCGGTCTTGTCGATGATGCTGACGACGAGCATGCGGCGGCCGTCGCGGCCGCCGGGTATGCGGTTGACGGGGTTGATTCGGTTGACGCGGTTGCGGACGGTGCTGGGCCGTGGAATCGGGCGGCTCACTCGGTTCCCCCTTGACCGGAGTTTTGTATTGATACATAATTTAGTACGTGGCAACACAATATTCGATCCATGGGACGACGGCCAAGGGGATTGCCGCGTCCGTCGAGCGCGGCGTGACCGAGGGCGAGCTCGCGCCCGGGGACGCGCTGCCCCCGGTGCGGCGGCTCGCCGACGAGTTGGGGATCAGCGCAGGCACGGTCGCGACGGCGTACAAGGAGCTGCGGCGGCGCGGTCTGGTGGTCACGCGCGGCAGGGGCGGCACGGTGGTCGCGGAGGCGCCGTCGGTCGCCTCGCGGCGGCCACCGCGGGTGCCGCCGGGGCTCGTGGACCTGGCCAGCGGCCTGCCCGACCCGGCCTTTCTGCCCGTCCTGCGGCCGCCGGCGGAGGTCCGGCCGGTGTACGGCTCACACCGCGCCGTGCCGCGGCTCGCCGCTCTGGAAGAGCTCACGCGCGCGTGGTTCGCCCGGGACGGCGTGCCGGCGGAGCGGGTCACCTTCGCGCACGGTGCGCTCGACTGTGTCGCGCGGCTGCTCTCCGTGGAGCTGCGGCCGGGGGACGCGGTGGCCGTGGAGGATCCCGGCTTCCACCATCTCCTGGACCTGGTGCCGGCCTTGGGCCTGCGGATCGTGCCGGTCGCGGTGGACGGCGAGGGCATGACGCCGGAGGCGCTGCGGGCCGCGCTGCGCGCGGGGGTGCGAGCGGTGGTGTGCAGTCCGCGCGCCCAGTGCCCCACGGGGGCGTCGTTCTCGCTCGGGCGGCGGGACGAACTGGTCGCGCTGCTGCGGGAGTTCCCCGAGGTCCTGGTCGTCGAGGACGACTACAACGTGGAGCTCGCCGGTCCGGTCGCGCCGACGCTGGCGGCGGCGGGGCTCGAGCGATGGGCGCAGGTACGGACGGTCTCGAAGCGGCTTGGCGTGGATCTGCGGTGGGCGGGGGTGGCCGGGGATCCGGTGACGCTCGCCCGGCACGACGGGCGGATGCTCATGACCTCCGGCTGGGTCAGCCACGTGCTGCAGGAGACGGTCGTCGGGCTGTTCTCCGACTCGGCTGTCGCCGGGCTCGTGGCGGCGGGCGAGGCGGTGTACGCGGAGCGGCGCGCGGCGCTGGTCGACGCGCTCGGCGCGTACGGCGTCGGGGTGGGTGGGGGCCGGTCCGCGAGCGGGCTCAACGTGTGGGTGCCTGTGGGGGACGAGTCGGCGGTGGTCAACGGGCTGCGGACGCGTGGATGGTGGGTGGCGGCGGGGGCGCGGTTCCGGATCGCGTCGCCGACGGCCGTGCGGATCACGACGGCGACGCTGGGTGTCGGGGAGGCGGGGCGGCTGGCCTCGGACTTCGCCGACGTGTTGGGTGAGGCGCAGGCGACGTACGGAGGGTAGGGCGCCCATGGGGCTCCCCCACCCCGCCCCTTCCCGAAACTCTGACGAGACCGGGGGCTGCCGCCCCGAACCCCGCAACGCGGCCGCTCCGCGCCGCGAGGTGGGTGGGGTGCACGCGAGGGCCGGCTCCCCCGTGGACGAGACCGCGGCCGCCGTACTGGACCGCCCCGCGGCGCGGCAGCTGCGCGCCGCGGGGGGCGCGGTGCCCTTCGCGCCCGTGGGCGCGGGGTGGCGGGTGTCGCGACCGCGGGGGTGTGGGGTCAGTTGTTGCGTTTGTGGGACAGGGATTCGTAGAAGTGGAGCAGGGTCACGTTGTCGACCGAGCCCGGGTTGACGGCCTTGGACAGGGGGGTGCCCTGGAGGAGGCGCTTGACCGGGACTTCCAGGCGCTTGCCCGTGAGGGTGTGCGGGACGGCCGGGATCTCGATGATCTCGTCGGGGACGTGGCGCGGGGAGAGTTCGGTGCGGATCGTCCGCTTGATGCGGGCGATCAGCGCCTCGTCCAGGGTCGCGCCGTCCGCGAGGTGGACGAAGAGCGGCATCCAGTAGCCGCCGTCCGGCTCTTCGAGGCCGATGACGAGGGATTCGCGGATCTCCGGGAGGCGTTCGACGGCCTCGTAGATGTCGGCGCTGCCCATCCGGACGCCCTGGCGGTTCAGGGTGGAGTCGGAGCGGCCATGGATGACGACCGAGCCGTGGTCGGTGATCGTGATCCAGTCGCCGTGGCGCCAGACGCCCGGGAACATCTCGAAGTAGCTGTCGCGGTAGCGGCTGCCGTCGGGGTCGTTCCAGAAGCGGATCGGCATGGACGGCATCGGGTTGGTGACGACCAGTTCGCCGACCTCGCCGATCAGCGGCTTGCCGGACGGGTCCCAGGACTGGAGGTCCGTGCCCAGGCCGGCCGCCTGCAGTTCGCCGATGTGGACCGGGAGCGTGGGGACGGCTCCCGCGAAGCAGGAGCAGACGTCCGTGCCGCCGCTGACCGAGGCGATCCAGAGGTTCGCCCGTACCTCGTCGTGCAGCCAGCGGAAGCCGTCGGGCGGCAGCGGGGAGCCCGTGGTCGCGACGCACTTGATCGCGGAGAGGTCGAAGTCCCTGCCCGGGTGGACGTCCGCCTTCGCGCAGGCCATGACGTACGCGGCGGAGGTGCCGTACAGGGTGGCCCCGGTCCGTTCGGCGACGCGCCACTGGGCGCCCGTGTCGGGGTAGCCGGGGCTGCCGTCGTAGAGGACGACCGTCGTGCCCGTCAGGAGGCCCGAGACGAGGAAGTTCCACATCATCCAGCCGGTGGACGTGTACCAGAAGAAGACGTCCTCGGGGCCGAGGTCGCAGTGCAGGCCGAGCTGCTTGAGGTGCTCGACCAGGATGCCGCCCTGGGACTGCACGATGGCCTTGGGCAGGCCCGTCGTGCCGGAGGAGTACAGCACCCAGAGGGGGTGGTCGAAGGGGACCTGTTCGAAGGTCGGTTCCGTGTCGGCCGCCGTGAGCGCCGACCAGGCCAGGGCTCCCTCGGGGGGCTCCGTGCCCAGGAGCGGGATGTGGACCACGGCGCGGAGGGTGGGGAGTTCGGCGCGGAGTTCGGCGACCGTCTCGCGGCGGTCGTGCTCCTTGCCGCCGTAGCGGTAACCGTCCACGGTGAACAGGACGACCGGCTCGACCTGCTGGAAGCGGTCGAGGACGCTGCGGGCACCGAAGTCGGGCGCGCAGGAGGTCCATACGGCGCCGACGGCGGCCGTGGCGAGCAGGGCGACCACGGCCTCGGGGATGTTGGGCAGGTAGCCGCTCACCCGGTCGCCGGGGCGCACGCCGAGGGCGCGGAGTTCGGCGGAGAGGGCGCCGACCTGGCGGCGCAGCTCGGCCCAGGTGACCGGGCGGGGCTCATGTGTCTCGTCCACATGGAGCAGGGCCGTGTCGTGGGGGCGCTCGTCGGCGGCGCGCAACGCGTGCTCGGCGTAGTTGAGGGTGGCTCCCGGGAACCACTCGGCGCCGGGCATGGAACGGTCGCCGAGGACGCGCTCGTACGGAGTGGAGAAGCGGACGTCGAACCAGCCGGCGACGGCCCGCCAGAACGCCTCCAGGTCCTCGACCGACCAGCGGTGGAGGGCCGGGTAGCCGCCCTCGGCCGGGGCTCCGTGGTGTTCGGCGGCCCAGGCCTGGAAGCGGGTGACCGCGGCGGCGGCGATGTGTGCCTCGTCCGGCTGCCAGAGCGGTTCGGTGTGCGCTGATGTCATGTGGGGTGGCTCCCTGGGCGTACGCGGGGTCTGCGTGTGTCCCGCGCACGTGCTGGGGTGTGCGCGTGACGCGGCTGACAGGGACGATGCCATGGGAGCGGCGTTCGCACCAGGGTTCCCCGCCCATGGTCGGGCTGCTGAATATGTGCTCTCACCACGGGTGAACGGCAGTTGAACGAACCTCTCCGGGGCTGAACCGACTGGCAGGCTGAGCAGCATGGACGGTCGTGAGCTGGTGCGTTCGGTGAGGGTGTTCGGTTCGGTGCAGGGATTGCGGGCGGTGCGATCGGCGTGGCGGCAGCGCAGGACGGACGCGTGGGGGTTGCCGCCGAGGGGTGCGGAGCGGGCCCGGGTGCCGGGTCCTGTGGGCGAGGTGGAGCCGCTGCCTGGCGGCGGGATCGTCAGGTTCGCCCGCTCCGAGCTGCGGATCAGCGTGTCGGCGGGGGGCACGGTGTTCTGGGGCTGGGACGGGGCCGGGCAGCTGCCGTCGTACGCGCTGGCCGGTGAGGCGCCGGACCCGGACCCCCGGGCCCGGCTCGAGCCGGACACCGACGGCGGCTGGCGGGTGGTCTCCGAACGGGTGACGGTCGCGGTGTCCCGGCACGGCGCGGTGGAGATCCGTACACCCGGTGGGGTGGTCCTGCGGCGGGATCTTCCGCCGCGCTGGTGGGAGCCGGTGGCGGGCGGGCCCGCGCGGTGGGTGCAGCGCAGTGAGGTGCCGGCGGACGCGCGGTTCTTCGGGCTGGGCGGGCGGGCCTCGGGGCCGCGCCTGCGCGACGGTACGTACCGGCTCTGGAACACCGACCCGAAGGGGCGCTTCTCCCCCGGGGACGATCCGCTGTACATCACGATGCCGGTGCAGTTCGTCGTCGCGGACGCGGGGACTCATCTGGCGTTCCACGACAGCACCTGGGACGGGCGGGTCACCCTCACCGAAGGTGAGGAGGGGGCGGGTTCCGGGCACGACCGGCCGGGGACCAGCGAGGTCCGGATGAGCGGGGGGCCGCTGCGCTGCTGGGTGGTGGTCGGTACCCCCGCGCGCGTGCTCCACGGCTGGGCGGCCCTGACGGGTGCGCCGGCGCTGCCGCCGTCGTGGGCGCTGGGTGCGCAGCACGCCCGGTGGGGGTTCGGCAGTGAGCGGGAGGTGCGGCGGGTCGTGGACGGCTACCGCGAGCGGGGTCTCCCCCTGTCCGTGCTGCACCTGGACATCGACCACTACGACGCGCACCAGGTGTTCACGGTGGACCGCGAGCGGTTCCCCGATCTGCCCGGGCTCGCGAGCGAGCTGCGGGAGCGGGGCGTACGGCTGGTGTCGATCGTCGACCCGGCGGTGAAGGCGGAGCGGGGGAACGCCGTCTACGACTCCGGGACGGCGGCCGGTGCCTTCGTACGGGACGCGCGCGGCGAGGAGGTCCACGGGGTGGTGTGGCCGGGCGATTGCGCGTATCCGGACTTCACGGACGCGGCGGTACGGGAGTGGTGGGGCGGTCTGTACGAGGAGCGGCTCGCGCAGGGCTTCTCCGGTGTCTGGCACGACATGAACGAGCCGGTCTCCTTCGCCCCGTTCGGCGACCTGACACTGCCGCGCTCGGCCCGGCACGCCCTGGAGGGGCGTGGTGGGGACCATCGCGAGGCCCACAACGTCTACGGGCTGACCATGGCGCGGGCCGGCTACGAGGGGCTGCGCCGGCTGCGGCCGGACGAACGGCCGTTCCTCTTCTCCCGCTCGGGGTGGGCGGGCATGCAGCGCTACGGGGGGACCTGGTCGGGCGACGTGGCGACCGGCTGGCCGGGGCTCCGGGCTTCCCTGTCGCTGGTCCTGGGGCTCGGGTTGTGCGGGGTGCCGTACTCGGGGCCTGACATCGGCGGCTTCGACGGGAGTCCCTCGCCCGAGTTGTTCCTGCGCTGGTACCAGCTCGGGGCGTGGATGCCGCTGTTCCGCACCCACGCGGCGATCGACGCCGGGCGCCGCGAGCCGTGGGAGTTCGGCCCCGAGGTGCTGGAGCACGCGCGCGTGGCGCTCGCCGAACGGGAGCGTCTGCTGCCGTACTTCGTGACGCTCTCCCAGCTCGCCCGGCTGACCGGGGCTCCGTACATCCGGCCCGTGTGGTGGGGGGCGCCCGAGGACCGGGCGCTGCGGGACTGCGACGACGCGTTCCTGGTGGGCGACGCGCTGCTCGTGGCCCCCGTGCTCGCCCGGGGCGCCGACCGACGGGCGGTGCGGCTGCCGCGCGGTCGCTGGTACGACACGGCGACGGGGCAGGCCTACGACGGTCCTGGGCAGGTCCTGCTGGACGCGCCCTGGTCCCGGATCCCGGTGCTCGCGCGGGCCGGGGCGGTCGTCCCGGTCCGGGGTGAGGACGGGGGTCTCGAGCTGGAGGTGTGGGCCCCGGCCGCCGGGCGGACCGGCGGGGGGCTTGTCGTACGGGACACCGGTGACGGGTGGGAGTCCGGTGTGATCGAGCGGTACGCGTCGCGCCTTGTGGACGGGCGGGTGGTGGTGGAGCGGGTGACCGACGAGGGGTCGGCCGAGGCGGGGCTGCCGGTGCGGGTGCGGGGGGCGGAGGGGTAGGGCCTGTCCGGCGGATCGGGGTCCCGGGGTCGGCCCCGGCACGCCTGTCCGGGATCGGGGTCGGCGTCGGCCGCCTTTGCAGCCGATCGGGGCACGCCCCGGCCGTGATCCTCCGGGCGGGCCCCAGGGGGCCATGGTCAGGCGTACGCTCCGGCGAACCAGCGGCGGGCCGCCTCCGTGTGCAGCGGGAAGGCCAGTTCCGTCGGCGCGCGGAGGATGTGGCGGCCGCTGGTCTCGTCCGTCGGTGCGGAGGGCGGCAGTTCGTCCGCCGTGCGGGCGGGGAGGAGGCCGAAGAGGAGCAGGTGGCCGCCCGGGGAGCTGAGCGCGTCGGCGAGGCGCACGTCGTCCGCGGACGCCTCGATCCAGGTCTCCTCCCTCAGTTCGCGGACCACGGCGTCCCGCCAGTCCTCGGAGTGGTCGATGAAGCCGCCGGGGAGCGCGATGCCGCCCAGCGCAGGTTCGATGGTGCGGGTGATGACGACGAGTCCGGTGCCCTGGGCGTCCGTGACGGGGAGCAGGGCGACGGCGACGGGGAGCGGGTTGCGGTATGCGACCGCGCCGCAGGCGGCGCAGGTGCGGGGCCAGTCGGCCGGTTCGGCGTAGCGGGTGCCGCAGCTGGAGCAGTGGGTGTCCTTCACGTCAGGACCGTACGCGATCACTCTTTCCCGTGCCCCGGGAACCTGATAGACGGTGCGCATGACGAGACGTGCTTCCGTATTACGTACCCTCGGTGTGCTCGCGGCCGCGGCGACGCTGGCCGCCACCGCCGCCGTGCCGTCCGCGCAGGCCCGGCCGGAGCCGCGGGCTCCGAAGGAGTTCGTGGCCTTGAGCGCGGTGGACCGGACGATCCTTCAGGAGATGCGCTACACCACGGTGCACAACTTCGTGGGTGAGCGCGTGGACGGCTACCGCCAGCCGCTCTGCATCCTGACCCGCCCGGCGGCCGACGCCCTGCACCGCGCCCAGGTGAGGCTGCGCGCGCGGGGGTACACGCTGAAGGTCTACGACTGCTATCGCCCGCAGCGGGCCGTCGACCACTTCGTGCGCTGGGCGAAGGACCTGGACGACGAGCGGATGAAGAAGGAGTTCTATCCACTCGTCGACAAGTCGAGGTTGTTCGAGGACGGTTACATCGCGGAGAAGTCCGGGCACAGCCGGGGCTCGACGGTCGATGTGACGATCGTGCGGCTGCCGGCCCTGCCCACGCGTCCGTACGTACCCGGCGAGCCGCTGGTGGAGTGCTTCCAGCCGCAGGCCGAGCGTTTTCCGGACAACTCCGTGGACATGGGCACGGGCTTCGACTGCTTCGACACGCTCTCGCACACGGACGATCCCCGGATCCAGGGGGCCCAGCGGGCGAACCGGCAGCTGCTGAAGGAGACGTTGGCCGCGGAAGGCTTCGTGAACCTGCCCGAGGAGTGGTGGCACTTCACCTTCAAGCCGGAGCCGTTCCCGAGCACGTTCTTCGATTTCCCGGTGGCCCGCAGGTCGGTCGCGGGGCACTGATCGCGAAGGAGGGAACGGGCGGCCGGAACCACCCCCGTGGGTCCCGGCCGCCCGTTCCGTACGTAGGGACGCGATAAAGGTCCGTTCGGTTCTCTGTGCGCGGCATCCATGACAGACTTTCTGACGCTTCATCAGATCAGGGTGATCTCGGGTCGGGGAGGGCTGTCGTGACACGGACGCGCAGGCCGGTGGTGGCCGGATGGTTCACGGACGACGGCGGGGGCGCCGGGCCGGGCGGGGCGGCGGAGTTCCGGCTCCTCGGCACCCGCTGCACGGCCTGCGCCTCGGTCTTCTTCCCCCGCGAGGACGGCTGGTGCCGCAACCCCGGCTGCCCGGGCGGCGGAACGCTCGTCGAGACGCCGCTCTCGCGGCGGGGCCGGGTGTGGTCGTACACCGACGGCCGCTACCGCCCGCCCGCGCCCTACGTCTCCGACCCGGACGCGCCCTGGGAGCCGTACACCCTCGTCGCCGTGGAGCTGGCGGCCGAGGCGATGGTGGTGCTCGGACAGGCGGCGCCCGGGGTGCGGACCGCGGACCTGGCCGTCGGTATGGAGGTGGAGGTGGTGCCGGGCGTCCTCGACGGGGACGACCAGTACATCTGGACCACCTGGAACTGGCGGCCCGTCCACGCGCGCGTGGAGCGCGAGGCGGGGGTGGAGCGGTCATGAACGACATCGCCGTCCTCGGCGCCGGGATGCACCCGTGGGGCAAGTGGGGCCGCAGTTTCGTCGAGTACGGTACGGCGGCGGCGCGGGCGGCCCTCGCGGACGCCGGCATCGGCTGGCGGGACGTCGGCTCGGTGGTCGGCGCGGACACCGTGCGGTGCGGCTACCCGGGCTACGTCGCGGGCGCCACGTTCGCCCAGGCCCTCGGCTGGCAGGGAGCGCGGGTCACCAGCGTGTACGCGGCCTGTGCCTCGGGCGCGCAGGCCGTCGGTACGGCCCGGGCCCAGATTCTGGCCGGCCTGGCGGACGTGGTCCTCGTCGTCGGCGCGGACTCGGCGCCCAAGGGGTTCTTCGCCCCGGCGGGCGGGGAGCGGCCCGACGACCCCGACTGGCTCCGCTTCCGTGTGCTCGGGGCGACCAACCCCGCGTACTTCGCGCTCTACGCCCGCCGCCGGATGGCGCTGTACGGCGACACGGTGGACGACTTCGCCCGGGTGAAGGTCAAGAACGCGGCGGCGGGCGCGCTCAACCCGCTGGCCCGCTACCGCAAGACGGTCAGCGCCGAGGAGGTCGCCGCCTCGGCCGTCGTCGCCGATCCGCTGCGGCTGCTCGACATCTGCGCCACGTCCGACGGGGGCGCCGCGCTCGTGCTCTCCAGCATGGAGTTCGCCCGCGGTCACGGACACCCGGACCCGGTCCGGATCCGGGCCGTCTCCACCGTGACGCCGACGTACCCGAAGGCCGTCCTCGACCTGCCGGACATCGCGACCGACTCGGCCGTCGCCGTCTCCCCCGCGCCGCACACCTTCCGCGCCTCGATCGCCAGGGCGGCGTACGAGGAGGCGGGGGTCGGGCCCGAGGACCTGTCGCTCGCGGAGGTCTACGACCTGTCGACCGCGCTGGAACTGGAGTGGTACGAGGACATCGGGCTGTGCGGCGCCGGTGAGGGCGCGAAGCTGGTACGGGACGGGGTCACGGCCCTCGGCGGCCGTGTCCCGGTCAACACCAGCGGGGGCCTGGGGTCGTTCGGCGAGGCCGTGCCCGCCCAGGCCATCGCCCAGGTCTGCGAACTCACCTGGCAGCTGCGGGGCACGGCCGGAGACCGGCAGGTGCCGGGCGCCCGGGTCGGCATCACCGCGAACCAGGGGCTTTTCGGGCACGGTTCGGCGGTGGTGGCGGTGCGCTGAGCCGGTACCGGCACCGGTACCGGTACCGGTGTCGATGCCGGTGCCGTACCCCCCGTACCCGTACCGCTGTCAGGTGGCCACGGGCGCGCCCTGGTCCGCCAGGACGAGCGCGTGTTCGACGACCGCGACGAGGACGTTCTTCACCGACTCGCGGTCGCGCGCGTCGCACATCAGCAGCTCGACCTCCGGGTCGAGGTCGAGCGCGCCCCGGACGGTCTCGGTGGGGAACCGCCGGGCGCCCTCGAAGCAGTTGACCGCGACCGTGAACGGGATGCCACGCCGTTCGAAGTAGTCGATCGCCGCGAAACTGTCCTCCAGGCGCCGGGTGTCCGCCAGGACGACCGCGCCGAGCGCGCCCTGCGCGAGCTCGTCCCAGAGGAACCAGAAGCGGTCCTGCCCGGGCGTGCCGAACAGATAGAGGACGAGGTCCTCCCGGAGCGTGATCCGGCCGAAGTCCATGGCGACCGTGGTGGTCGACTTGTTCTCCACCCCGTGCAGATCGTCGACGGGCCGGCCGGCCTCGCTGAGGACCTCCTCGGTGCGCAGGGGCCGGATCTCGCTGACGGCGCCGACCAGCGTCGTCTTGCCCACCCCGAAGCCGCCCGCGACCAGGATCTTCAGGGTCACCGGTTCGACGAGCGGCTTGGTGCGGCTAGAGCGCCCGAAGGCCATTGATCACCTCGCGGAGAATGCTCACGTCCGGCAGCTCGGCCGGCGGAACGGGGCGGGTCACATGGACGAGTTCGTCGTCGACGAGATCGCCGACGAGGACCCGGACGACTCCGACGGGGAGGTCGAGTCCGGCGGCGAGTTCGGCGATCGACTGCGGTGTGTCCGAGCAGCGTTCGACGATCTCCACATGTTCGGGGGACAGGGTCTGGTCCCGGCCGGGGTCGTCGGCGGCGGATTCGGGCACCACCACGGCGATCAGGTCGAGACGGTGGCGGGTGGCGGTGCTGGTCCGGCCGCGGGTCATCGCGTACGGACGGACCACCGGCCCGGCGTCGTCGTCGAACCAGTGGTGGGCGGGCTGCGGCCCCTGGTCCCACGCGTCCGGAGCGCGGTCGCCCTCGGTCGTGGGCCAGGCCGTGCCCTCCGTCGTGCCGTCAGTCATGGTGTCCCCCCACTCACCCTCCGGCGGTCAGGCCGGAGCGAGGCGCCGTCCCCAGGTGGATGCCGACCCGCTTGACCATCAACGTCATCTCGTACGCGACCTGGCCGACGTCCGAGTCGGCGTCGGCGAGGACGGCGAGGCAGCTGCCGTCGCCGGCCGCGGTGACGAACAGGAACGCCTCGTCCAACTCCACCACGGTCTGGCGGACCTGGCCCGCCTCGAAGTGGCGTCCGACGCCCTTGGCGAGGCTGTGGAAGCCGGAGGCGACGGCGGCCAAGTGCTCGCCGTCCTCGCGGGTCAGGTCGGCGGAGGCGCCGGTGGCGAGTCCGTCGCTGGAGAGCACCAGAGCCTTGCGGATGGACCCGACCCGCTGGACCAGCTCGTCGAGGAGCCAGTTCAGCTCGCCGTTGCCGTTTCCGGAGGTCTGGGTTCCTGCGGCGTTCGGTGCGGTCATCGACCGTCCCCCTCGGGTGTCGTTCCTGGTGCTGTCGTCTCGGCGTTCTGCCGTCGTCCGCGCTGCCAGCCTCGTTGCATCGAAGCCATGCGGTCGCGCACTTCCTCGGCGTCGCGCTCGAAGTCCGTGCCGGCCGGGGCGGTGGAGCCCGTCGCGGCCGTGGTGTCGGTGCGGTCGTCCGTCTCGCGCAGCTGGGGCGCGAGGCTCGCCTGCCGGACCCGGCGGGGCAGCCCGCCGAACGGTGCCGGTCCGTCGGGCGGTACGGGGACCAGGGTGGGCGGCATGCCCGTGGTTCCGGTGCTTGTGCCGGTGCTTGTGCCGGTGCTTGTGCCGACGCCCTTGCGGGTGACCCTGCCCGGTGTCTCGGGGTCCTGGGCGGGGACCGGGTGGGCGCGGCCCGGCTCGTCGACGCGGCGGCCCCGGTCCACGACGAGCGTGGGCGGACGGCGCCGGGGCAGCGGTACGGGGCCGCGGTCCTGGGACCGGTCGGGCGACTGGTCCGGGGCCTGGCTGTGCTGCTCGCCGTCCGGCGCGGGGGCAGGGGCGAGGCCTCCGCGCCGGCTCCGGGGCCGGAAGAGGCCGCCGCGCTCGCTCTCGGTGTCCTCCAGGTCGGCGGCGGAGGACGCGGGCTTGAGCAGCTCGTCGTAGCCGGCGGTGCCCAGGGGGGCTTCGAGTTCGACGGGCCCGTCGAGCGGGACGCCGAGGGCTCCGCCGAACCCGGCGTCCTTCCCGCCGTCGAGGAGCGAGTGGGGCGCGGACCGGGTGGGTCCGGTGGCCGGCGCGGCACCGCCCGGCACCTTGGTGAGTGCGGGCCTGCGCTCCGTCGACGAGCGGTCCAGGCGGAAGCCGCTGCCCTCGGTCTCGGGGGCGTCGGTGAGCAGCGCGGCCGGGATGAAGACGACCGCGGTGGTCCCTCCGTACGGCGAGGGCTGCAGCGAGACCCGGACGTTCTGGCGCTGGGCGAGCCGGCTGACCACGAAGAGGCCGAGGCGGTCGGTGTCCGAGAGCTCGAACTCGGGGGTCTCCGCGAGGCGCAGGTTGGCGTCGAGGAGGAGGTCGGGGTTCATGCCGAGGCCACGGTCGTGGATCTCGAGGGTGAAGCCGTTCGCGACCCGCTCGCCGAGGACCTGCACGGCGGTGTGCGGGGGCGAGAACACCGTGGCGTTCTCCAGGAGTTCGGCGATGAGGTGGGTGAGGTCGGCGACGGCGGGGCCGCCGACGCCGAGCCGGGGCAGGCGCCGGACCTCGATCCGCTCGTAGTCCTCGACCTCGGCGACGGCCGCGCGGACCACGTCCATGAGCTGGACGGGCTTGCGCCACTGCCGGGACGGCGCGGCCCCGGAGAGGATCACCAGGCCTTCGGCGTGGCGGCGCATGCGGGTGGTCATGTGGTCGAGCCGGAACAGGTCCGCGAGTTCCTCGGTGTCCTCGGTGCGCCGTTCCATGGTGTCGAGGAGGGTCAGCTGGCGGTGCAGCAGGACCTGGTTGCGGCGGGCGAGGTTGACGAAGACCTCGGAGACACCGCGACGGAGTTCGGCCTGCTTGACGGCGGCCTCGACGGCGGCCCGCTGGAGGGTGTTGAGGGCCTGCCCGACCTGGCCCACCTCGTCGTCCTCGTACCGCAGGTGCGGCACTTCGGTCTCGACGTCGACGAGTTCGCCGGCGGCGAGGCGGCGCATCACGCTCGGCAGCCGTACGCCGGAGACCTCCTGGGCCTCCTTGCGGAGCCGGCGCAGGTCACGGACGAGGTCGCGGCCGACCCGGACGGAGACGACGACGGAGAGGAGCAGGGCGAGGAAGCCGAGGACGCCGGCGATCCCGGCCTTGAGGAGCACGCTGTAGGCGGCGGGCTGGACGCGGTCCTGGTAGCGGTCGCCCGCGGCGGTGTTCTCGCGCGCGAGGTCGTCGAGGACCGGGGTCGCCCGCTCCTGCCAGCGCTCGGCGGTGAGGGCGCGCGGGTTCTTGGTGGGGCCCGCGGCGATCAGGTCCTCTTCGGCGCTGCGCAGTGGTTCGGTGTCGGGGCTGCCCCAGTAGCGCTCGAACCGCTCGCGCTCGATGGTGGGGAGGATCTCGAGGTTGACCTCGTAGAGCAGCTTACGCTGGGCGACGAGGTCGGTGATCTCGCGGATCTCCTCGCTCGTGACGCGCCCCGACCTGAGCGCGGAGAGGATCAGGGCGTCCTCGCGGGAGAGCAGCTCGCGGGCGCGGGTGACGCCGACGAGGGCACGGCCCTGCTTGTCCATCTCCACGTTCTCCAGGGCGTGGAGGGTGGTGAGGAAGCTGTAGCAGGGGTCGACGAGGCGGTTGTAGAAGTCGAGGGCCTGGATCCGGCCGATGCTGCGGTTCTCCACCGAGCGGCGCAGCGAGTCGAGGCCGTCGAGTGCCGTGAGGAACGAGTCGAGCCGCTGCGAGGCGACGGGCCGCATCTCCTCCCGTACGCCGGAGTCGGCCGCGTTGCGCCGGACGAGGGCGATCTGACGGTCGGTCGCCTCGCGCTGCTTGCGCAGGGTGGTGAGGGCGTCGGAGGCGCGCGGGTCGGCGAGGTAGGCGAGCGACTGGCGGCGTTCCTTCTGGATGACGCGCGCGGTGTCCTCGATGGGGTAGCCGACCTTCTCCACGATGTAGCCGACGTCGAGGAGTTGATCGGCCTCGCGGCCGGTGAGCACGGTGGCGAAGCCCCAGAGGGCGGTGAGGGAGACGAGCGGTACGAGCAGCAACGCCACGATCTTCCGGCGGATGGACTTCCCGCGAAAGCGCATGGCCTCCCCCAGTTCGGCAGGCCTCCACCCGGCGCGGAGGCCTGCTGTGCGACGCGCGGCGTCAACACACAGCGTCAACCCGGGGCGTCAACCATCAGCTTCAACAATTGGCGGCGTGAGCCTACTACTGCATCACAGCCAACTCGAAGGCGCATCCAGGCGATTTTCAGCCTCTTGAGTGAGCGTTGATCTAGAGATGTCCTGCTATCCGGGGAGTTGGGATTCCGCAATGTGGCGCAGGACACGTGGCCGAACCTTGCGGTCGGCCGTCGAACGGATGGCTGGAATTTTTCGTTCCGGTATGGGGGCGGGGAAACCTTTTCCCCCCGCTGAGCGTCTTTGTCCGTGGGGAGGGGTGCGCCCGAGTAAAGCCGCTCAGGACGGGCAGCCACCCCTGAGGACGGTCGGCTGTGGGGAGTGACGAGGCGATGGAGCACGAGGCGCGGTCCGCGCGGCAGTTGTGGGTGGAGGACGAGAAGGGCCGGCGCCGTATGCCGGACCCGGTGCGTACCGCCGCCGTACGAGCCGTGATGATCACGTCGATCACACTGGTACAGGCCGTCGTGGCCTTCTTCTGCGCGGTCACGGACTCGTGGCTCGCGTTTCCGATGCTGCTGTCCACCGTGGGCAGCACGGTCGTGGCGACCTGGAGCGTGCTCGATGTCTGGGTGACGCGTCAGGTGTGGCGGCAGCGGAACGGCGTGGTGTCCGAACCGAGCAGCACGGCGCGCGCGTCGCGCCGCGAGCGGCGCCGGGAGCAGAAGGCGGCACGGGCCGCGGACGCGGACCCGGGCGGTCACGGGGCGCCGGCGGCGCCAGCGGCGCCTGCCGTACGGCGCGCGGAGGCAGCGGCGCTGTCCGAGGCGGCCTGAGGCACGGACGCGAACGGCCCGGTCCCCTTGCGGGGCCGGGCCGTTCGCCGTTTCACCGTCGGCAATTCACCGTCGCCGTTTCGGCGTCGCCGTTTCAGACTCGCCGGTTCGCGTCGCCGTTTCGGCATCGCCACTTCGGCGTCGCCGCTTCAGCTTCGCCGTTCCACCGTCGCCCGTTCCTGGCACCGTTTCACCGCTGTGCCGGCTCCGGCTGCTCCTCCGGTGCGCGGCGGAACATCCGCGTCGCGGTGATCTCACCGTGGACGGCGCCGTCCTCGACGGTCGGCTGCGGCAGGCCGGGCCGCAGGTGCTCCTCGACGCTGATGTACTTCAGCCCCGCCCGCAGGTCGGCGTCGTTGCGCAACCGGATGACCAGCGGGAACTCGGCGAGCGCGGTCGTGTCGAACAGACCGGTCGTGTAGAGGAGCTGGACGCCGAGGGCGTCCGACACCGCGCGCTGCAGCTCCAGCAGGTACGTGGCGTTGGCGCGGCCGATCGGGTTGTCGAGGAACAGGGTGCCGGCGTGGCGGTGCTTGTCCCGGCCCCGGTCGTTGGAGCGCAGCGCGGCCATCGTGCAGTAGAGGGCGATGGCGGCGGTGAGGAGCTGACCGCCCGAGAAGACGTCGCCCATCTGTCCGACCGGCACGCGCTCGGCCCGCAGCACGGCGTCCGGCTTCAGGATCTCGACCGCGATGCCGCGCGGTTCGAGGGCCGCCTGGACGCCCCGCAGGAGCAGCGACATGCCGTCCCGGCGCAGGTCGGAGTTCTTCTTGACGGCGGCGCGGGTCGCCTCGTCGATGACCTCGCCGAGCCGCTCGGTGAGCGTGGCCTGGTCCGGCTCCTCGAACCGGATGCGCAGGAACTCCTGGCCCGACCACTCGCCGAGCCCCTCGGGGAGCCGCGAGAGCCGCTGGGCGGAGCGGAGCGTGGTCAGCGCGGACTCCACGAGGCCGCGCAGCCGGTCGACGATGGAGTCGCGGTTGCGCTCCAGCTGCTCCAGTTCGTCGGTGAGGACGCGGAGCCTCGGCGCGAAGGCCTCGGCCCACTTCGCGGCGTGCTCAGGGAGCGCGGCGGCGGGCAGTTCGCGGATCTGCTGCCGGGCGGGGGTGCGGACCTGCTCGTAGCGGGTGGCGTTGGCGTGCCGGACGAGGATGTCGCTCGCCTCGCGGACGGCCGCGTCGGCCCCGGAGAGGTCGGCGGCGCAGCCGCGCAGGGAGCGCCGGGCCTCGGCCGCGGTCTGCCGTGCCTCCTCCAGCTTGCCGGGGTACGGCTCCGGGCCGTCCTCCTCGTCCTCGGTGTGGTCCCGCAGGAGGTCGCGCAGGAGGGCCGCGGTCTCGTCGAAGCCGCCTGCGGCGTCCTCGGCGGCGCGGTGGGCACGGAGCAGGCCGGTGTGCGCGGTGCGGGCGGCTTCCAGGGCGTCGCTGCGGGAGGCGAGTTCGGTGGTGGCGGTACGCAGCAGGGCCTGGGCGTGCTCGGCGTCGGCGGGGACCAGCTCCTCGGGGAGCTCGGTGTGCGACTCGCCGTCCTCGGGGGCCAGCCGCTCGGACTCGCCGCGGAGCCGGCCGAGCTTCTCGCTCGCCTCGCTCGCGCGGCTCTCCAGCATCTGGACGAGGGACTCGGCGCGGGCGGCGGCGGCCTGCCGGGAGGGGCCGTCGGCGCCGTCCGTGGACTCCAGGAGCTGCTCGGCGCGGACGCGGACCTTGTTGGTGAGGCGGTCCAGTTCGGCGAGTGCGGCGGACTCGTCGCTCTCGGCGCGCGCCTGCTCGGCGCGGAGGTCGGCGCCCACGCCGACCTTCTCGTACACCTGGGACGCGGCGCGGTAGGCCTCCCGCAGGGTGGGCAGCGCCGTGCGCGGGGCGTCCGCGTCCTCCTCGGGGAGCTGGTCGGGGGCGCCGGCGATCTCGGCGCGCTCGGCGCGCAGGGCGCGGGCGGTGCGGTGGGCGTCGTCGGCGGCGCGCTGGGCGGCGCGGCGGTCCTCGTCGGCGGCCCTGGCGCGCTCCAGGCAGGTCTGGGCGCGGGCCTCGGACTCGGTGGCGTCGTCGGCCAGTTCGCGGAGCTTGGCCTGCCAGGCGGAGCGCTCGCGCAGCCGGAACGCCAGACCCGCGAGGGCGTCGGCGGCGCGGCGGGCGCGCTGGGCGGC